>NZ_DATGTI010000105.1:0-69855 GCF_035301925.1 Lentibacillus sp.
TGCTTGTTGGTATGATTCCGCCACTATTCCTGTGGACAGGCGGCTACCCGGAAAAAGATTTTGTAACGGCGTTCGGGGAAGCTGATGGCGCAACGTCCATTTTAATTGCTGCTTTTGTGGCAGCTGTTGTGGCACTGGTCATGGGGATGCAGCAAAAGCTTTATTCGTTTAAAGAATCCATGTCCATCGTAGTCACCGGTTTCCGCAGCATGATGATTGTCTACATTATTTTGACGTTGGCTTGGTCAATTGGCAGTGTGACAACTGAACTTGGAACGGCAGAATATATTGTGAATTTTGCTGAACAGACAACATCACCGGCTATCATTCCGATATTGCTTTTCTTAATCGGTGCCATTGTTGCCTTCACCACAGGAACATCATATGGTACGTTTTCGATTATGATTCCGATTGCCATGCCGCTCGCTGTTTCAATGGATATTTCGATGTACCTGGCAATTGCTGCTGTATTTAGTGGCGGGATTTTCGGGGATCATTGTTCACCGATTTCCGATACGACGATACTGTCCTCGGCAGGCTCTGGAAGTGACCATATTGATCATGTTAATACGCAGATTCCTTATGCTATAACTGCGGGAATCAGTGGTGTCGCCGCCTTCCTGACAGTCGGAATGACAGGTTCAATTGTGCTGGCTATCATTGTTGGTGCTGTTGTATTATTCATCCTGGCCTTTATCTTGAATAAAGTGTGGGGCAAATCGATACCAAATGAACAAGAAGTAACGGTGTAACAAAAAACGGATTGCCGTAATGCGGCAGTCCGTTTTCTTTTCCTGCTTCATATCGGGCCGTTTGTATCGGTAACTTTAATTTTTCTGCATCGATTAATTCCACCTTCCCACAAAGTATTCGACATTTTTTGAAAAAACCTGTTTGCGTGAGGATTAAATTGACTTTGGTTAAGCGTATAGATAAACTGGTATATAGTAAAATAAAGTTTAATGAGGTGAGTATATGTTTAATTTGGCCTTGGTTATGGGGATTTCGTTATTAGTTGTCATTATGATCATCAATATCTTTATTACGATGGCATCATCACCTGGAGGTTATGGCATTTACATTCCCGGCGCGGTGGTGTTCGCTGCTGGTATCATCATGGTGACGATTTCATCATTTGCAAAAATTGAAATGATTGGATTAGGTTTTGGTGGATGGGGCGGCGCCAGTCTGTTTGCCGCAGCAGTTGGCTTTATTATAACGTCACTCGTTGAAACCTATAGGCATTCATGATTGAGAAATGTTAGAACAGATATCTGCCTGTCGAGCAAGGCAGATATTTTTACGTTCTGCAGGGCGCGCTGAACATGTGCAGGGGAATACAACAACGACAGAAAAGAGATCATAGCAACAGAAGACCAATTTAAGCCGGGAATTTTAATTTTCCCGGCTTAAAGTTTTGTCACTTCATCGGCAATCACCAAGGCATCTTTAGGATCAGTCTTGTCCATTAAAACACTATCAGGAATTGCTGCAACCGACTGGTAAGCTTGCCATTCGAATGGTAGACTGGTGAAAGATTTGCTTTTTTAATGGGGATGTTAGGATGGACTTATTTTTTCAAGTTGTGTTACCGATAATGGCGGTATTTGGGGCGGGTTTCCTGCTGCAGTGGATTCGTATACTTGATGTGAAGTCACTTGCCGCGGTATCGATTTACATATTTCTGCCTGCCTTGGTATTTACAAATCTATATGAAGCCAACTTTAATCAGGGTTACACGATTATTGTCATATTTGCGTTCTTCTTATTATTTGCCATGATCTTTTTCGTGAAGATGTTTGCGTGTATATTTAAATGGCGGGAATCGGTGGAAAGCGGTGCGATTCTGACGACTGCATTCATGAATGGCGGGAATTACGGGGTACCGGTAATCCTGTTCTGTGTCGGTGAGGCGGCCATGCCGTATGCCATCTTTTTGATGGTACTTCAGACGATGATCATGAACGTATTCGGGGTGTATTATGCTTCGCGCAGTACGAGCGGGTTTTTCCGGGCGTGCAAGACCATTTTAAAAATGCCGGCAACGTATGCCGCGGTTATTGGGATCGGGCTTCAGGCATTATCAATCAATATACCGGAATCGGTTTATTCGACCCTGACGATGTTAAGTGATGCGGCTATCCCGCTGATGATGGTAATATTAGGGATGCAGCTCGCATCGATTACGTCACTGTCATTCAACTGGCAGGTGATTTTTGCGGCGGCGGGGACACGGATGATTTTATCACCATTGCTTGCGTTTTTGTTTATTTGGCTGGTGCCGGGCGATCCGGTAATCAACGCTGTCCTTGTTATTGTAGCAGCCATGCCCAGTGCTGCCACGACAACCATGTATGCGATTGAGTTTGATTCGGAACCCGATCTTGTTTCCAGCATCACGCTCGTGACAACATTGGTGAGTATTGTGACCGTTACGGTGCTGTTAAACGTTATAACGTAGTAAGCAGGCAGCTGGCTGGGCTGGGGTGAATTGGATAAAAGCCAAAGAGAGTTAATCGGGTACGGCCCGCGTATCTCAGCGGAAGAATGCGGCTTAATGGTGTAAAGGTGTACTGTACAATTGGTGCGATTGTCGTAATTGGTTGGATTCTTTCGATATTATTGCTGGGTTTATCATATTGTTTTATTCGATTGGGGCAGGGCGGTTATTAAATCATATTCAAAATTCCAAGTATCATGAGCAAAAATGGAGGCAGCAGTGTGAGTTGCTGCATCCACTTTTTGGCTGACAAAAAGATGCCCATCCGGACACCACATAATACAAATAGCCCACTCATCAAAGCGATTGAACATGCTGTTATCATGGCTGAATACCCGAGCATAGCAGCGCCCAGTCCTGCTCCGAAAGCATCAATTGCCAGAGCGAACCCCAATAAAACCGCTTCCGTTAGCGATATGCTCCCCGATTGATCCAAATCGGCCTGGTAGGGCTCCCTCATGACGGTTCTGAAATTGTCCCATGCTTCTTCATCGGCAGCGATTTTAGAGGGTGCTTCCTGTTTCGAGCGGACAACATTGTATAAACAGTACGACCCAATAAGGAGCAGAATAATTCCGCCGATATTATCTGTCAGACCAGGTGTTATGAATGACTTGATCACATTGCCGATTGTCATCGATATATAGACGATCAAACCGGAACAGAGCATGATGATCCCTAATGCTGCAAGCGGCACATGGACACGTCGTATGCCATATGACATGCCGACGCCGAAACCATCAATACTGACTCCGATAATCAAGAGAATTAGTCCGGTATAATAAAGCATCGATATCAGTTTCCTTTCCGCTTTGATCCCGTATGTATCTGATCTAAGATAGTGTATGGATTTTTGCGGGATGCGTGAAAACATACATAGCCCTGCAAATTGTGTTACAGTAGCAACATAGAGTTTTTACAAGAGAGGATTTATGACATGAGCAAAACAGTTGTATTAGCTGAGAAGCCTTCTGTCGGCCGGGATATTGCCCGTGTCTTGAATTGCACGAAAAAGGGCAACGGCTTTCTGGAAGGTTCAAAATATATCGTGACATGGGCACTGGGGCACTTGGTAACTCTGGCAGATCCTGAAATATATGAAGATAAATGGAAAACATGGCGCCTTGATGATTTGCCGATGCTCCCTGATCAGTTAAAACTGGTTGTCATCAAAAAATCCGGCAAACAATTCAATGCAGTCAAATCACAATTGAACCGTAAAGATGCCAGCGACATTGTGATTGCCACCGATGCCGGACGTGAAGGGGAACTGGTCGCCCGCTGGATCATTGAAAAAGCGCGTGTCAACAAGCCTGTGAAGCGGCTCTGGATTTCATCCGTTACCGACAAAGCCATCCGTGAAGGCTTCAAAAACCTTAAGCCGGGCAAGCAGTACGAAAATCTTTACGCTTCAGCCGTCGCGCGTTCGGAAGCTGACTGGTATGTCGGGCTGAATGCAACACGTGCACTCACAACGAAATTCAATGCCCAGTTGTCGACCGGACGTGTGCAGACACCGACCCTTGCAATGGTCAGAGCAAGAGAAAAGGAGATTAACGCATTCAAGCCACAGCCATTTTACGGTATTGAAGCCAAAACAAGTACCGGCATGACACTGACGTGGCAGGATGGCAAAAACAACAGCCGGATTTTTTCAAAAGACAAGGCGGAAAAACTGCTGAATCAACTGAAAAACAAACCGGCAAAAATTGTCAATGTGCATAAAGCTTATAAGAAAAAACATGCACCACAACTGTACGATCTGACCGAATTGCAGCGGGATGCCAACCGAATTTTCGGCTTTTCCGGGAAACAGACGCTCTCCCTGATGCAAAAATTGTATGAGCAGCATAAAGTTCTCACATATCCACGGACGGATTCCCGCGTGCTTTCAACAGATATCGTGCTAACGTTGAAGGACCGATTGAAGGCTGTTAATGTGGATCAATATGCGCATATCGCAGGCAAATTAATGAAAAAGGAATGGAAGCTGCCGAAATCAGTCGTTGATAATGCCAAAGTATCCGACCACCATGCGATTATCCCGACGGAAGAGTCCCCCGTACTGGCCGATTTGAATGATAAAGAACGGAAAATTTATGACCTTGTCGTGAAACGGTTTCTGGCTGTTCTGTCCGATCCGCATGAATACGAACAGCTGACGATCGAAGCGGAGATTGACGGTGAGCGTTTTACAGCCAAAGGAAAAAATATCAAAAAACAGGGTTGGAAAGAAATTCACAGCGGTGACGGTGAGCGTGATGAACAGCAATTGCCGGCTGTCCAACAAGGTGCCACCCTTTCCGGAATTAAAATCACGCTGACGAATGGTGAAACCAAGCCGCCGGAACGTTTTACGGAAGGGGCGCTCCTCCAGGCGATGGAAAACCCGGTCCGCTACATGAATCAGGATGAAAAGCATTTGGCCAAAACCATCAGCAAAACCGGCGGAATCGGTACCGTGGCCACACGGGCTGATATCATCGAAAAACTGTTCAACAGTCAGCTTATGGAATTGCGCGGCAAACATATTTTTACCACATCGAAAGGACGGCAGCTGCTTGACTTAGTTCCGGAAGATTTACGCTCGCCTGCGCTCACGGCCCAGTGGGAAAATAAACTTGGACAGATTGCGGAAGGCAAGTTGAATAAAAAGCACTTCATCAATGATATTAAAGGCTATACAAAAGAGGTTGTCCAGCAGATTAAAACGAGTGACGAGACGTTTAAGCATGACAATCTGACCGGCAGCAAATGCCCGAATTGCGGTAAACTCATGATGGAAATAGACAACAAGAAGGGCCGGATGCTTGTCTGCCAGGACCGGTCATGCGGTTACAAGAAGAATATTTTCAAACGGACGAACGCCAGATGTCCGAACTGCCATAAGCGGATGGTATTGCGCGGTGAGGGTGACGGGAAAACGTTCACGTGTCAATGCGGCTTCCGCGAAAAACTATCCGCATTCAACAAACGGAAGGAACAGGAGAAAAGTCAGAAAGTCTCCAAAAAGGATATCAACAAATATTTGAAAAACCAGGATGACGGGTTTAAAAACAATGCATTGGCAGAAGCACTGTCGAAGTTAAAAGAATAGACTTACGGTCAGGATCCCTGCAGCAGCAGGGATTTTTTTATTTTTAATGCGGTTTGCATTCCGGAGACGAACTCTATCCGTCAGTCAAATCTCAAAAATAGTCATTAAACATACTAGTTTTATAGGAATAATTATGTTATTGTATAAAAATGATAAATTGCCAACTGTATTGCATACTATGCATGACTGTTCGACAAAGGAGGAGCTGTGATGGGCAATAAAAGTGAAAAGAAAACCGGGTTTGCCCGTTTTCTTAATGTTATCGAACGCATCGGGAATAAATTGCCTGATCCGTTTATGCTGTTTGTATCACTTGCTATCATCGTTATATTATTATCCTGGTTTATTTCTCTGTTTGATGTGACGTTCACACAGCCTGGCAGCGATGAACAAACCTCAATTAAAAATCTGTTGTCCGGTGCAGGGCTGCAATTTATGGTCACGTCTGTCATTGAGAATTTTGTCGGCTTTAAACCGCTTGGAATCGTGCTGACGATGATGCTTGGGGTCGGGCTTGCAGATAAAGTCGGTTTGTTGGAAACATTTATTAAAAATACGATTTTGCGAGCACCAAAGGCGTTAATCACATATGCAGTCGTATTCACTGGTATCCTCGGAAATCTGGCTGCGGATGCTGCGTTTGTGATTGTTCCGCCGCTTGCAGCGATGGTTTTCTACAATGTGGGAAGACATCCGCTGGCGGGGCTGGCTGCTGGGTTTGCCGGTGTCGGAGCAGGTTTTACGGCCAATATTATTGTGGCCAATACGGATGCTGTGTTATCAGGGATATCCACTGAAGTCATGCAGACGATTGAAGGTGCTCCGATTGTTACACCTGTCGACAATTGGTTCTTTATGTTTGTTTCAACACTTGTGCTGACAGCAGCCGGCGGATTGATTACGGAAAAGATTGTTGAACCAAGGCTCGGTCAGTATGAAGGTGGGTTAACGAAAGCATTTGAGGAAACGACGGCATTGGAAAAGAGAGGTCTTCGCAATGCTGTTATAGCGGCTGCCGTTTATGTGGCACTGCTTGTTCTTGTTTTGGTTTGGCCGGACTCCCCGCTGCGCAATGACCAGGGCGGTATGATTCCATCACCATTCATCTCCGGTATCGTTCCGGTTATTATGCTGTTTTTTATTACAATCGGTGTTGCCTACGGGGTAACATTGAAAAAAATTGAAAACACACGGTCAATCGCTAAATATATGGGGGAAGCGATGAAGGATCTGTCAAGTTTTATCGTGCTTATTTTTGCTGTATCCCAGTTTATTGCCTATTTCGAATGGACAAACATTGGTTCATGGCTGGCGGTCACGGGTGCCTCATTCCTGGAGTCGG
The DNA here is from genome assembly GCF_035301925.1 of Lentibacillus sp. Lineage (GTDB taxonomy): Bacteria > Bacillota > Bacilli > Bacillales > Amphibacillaceae > Lentibacillus. Next base: position 6,940 of record NZ_DATGTI010000105.1, read on the forward strand.
TTGACCTGACGGGTATTGTTGCAGTTGTGCTGTTTATACTGCTGACGGCTTTGTTGAATCTGTTCGTCTACAGCGGTGCGGCACAGTGGGCACTTGAAGCCCCGGTATTTCTGAAAATGTTCTACTTTTTGGATTATCACCCGGCTTTTATTCAGGCGGCCTATCGTATTGCCGATTCGTCTACCAATATTGTGACCCCAATGAATCCATACTTTGTGATTGTCTTGGCATTTATGAAGGAATACGATAAAAAAGCCGGGCTCGGGACGCTGATGGCGCTCATGCTGCCGTACAGTCTTATTTTCCTGACGGTCTGGATACTGCTGTTTTTAGCATTCGTATTGTTCGGCATTCCATTTGGACCGGGTATCGATGTTCACGTGTAGATTTTAAATGGCTTCTCAGGGGGTCATTTTTTTATTCATAATTTTCGAAGTCTATGATAAACTGTATAAAGATTAAAATAATTGAAATAATGACGAAGGGGGAACGAAAAATGTCGAACAACGAAGAATTAGAACGGACAACCGGGGACAGGACGATTCAAAAGCTGGATTTCCGGCTCGGGCCATTTGGTGCAGCGGTTCCTTTATTATTCTTTGTCGTCTGGGCGATTACCATCAGTGTGATGCAGTTATCATCCGAAGTGGCTCTGGTATTGGGTGCTGTCATCGGTCTGACACTGGGCTTATTGCTCTGTAGAAGCAAGTGGGCAGACTATGCTCAAGGGTTATTTGACGGTCTTGCACAGCCGGTTGGTGTCATTGCCATGGTGGCATGGTTTTATGCCGGCATGTTCGCACAAGTTCTGCAAGTGGGCGGTCTTGTCGAAGGATTGGTGTGGATTGGATCCGTCACGGGTGTGGAAGGCGGCATGTTCGTTGCTTTAACGTTTCTGTTGGCAGCAACGTTTTCAACGGCTGTCGGTACCGGGTATGGAACGACGGTTGCGTTTTGTACGCTGATGTATCCGGCCGGTGTTGCGGTAGGGGCAGATCCGACATTTATGTTTGCGGCCATTTTGGCTGGAGCCGTGTTTGGTGATAACCTGGCACCGGTATCAGATACGACGATTGTGTCCGCAACAACCCAGGATGCTGACGTACCAGGGGTGGTCAGGAGCCGTTTCAAGTATTCGGTTGTCGCGGCAGTACCGGCTGTCATTTTATTCGCAATCTTTGGCGGCGGTGGTTCACAAGCCGGCGGGACTTCCATAAGTTCCGTCATTGAATCGGTCAATGCGAGCGGTCTGATGATGCTGATACCTTTTGCGTTGGTTCTTATACTTGCTTTATCCGGCCAGCATCTGCTGACATCATTGACATGGGGGCTCATCTCAGCCATTCCAATCATTTTACTCCTGAATTTGGGAACGTTCGGTGACATTCTAAGTTTCAACCCGGATTCAGATGCGATCGTAGAAGGTGCCCTGGTTGATGGATTAACAGGCTATTTTAATATGGCGATTCTCATTCTATTAATTGTAGGGGCTGCACATATCATGCGATTGGGTGGCACAATGGCGGCTATTACGAAAGCGTTAGTGAAATGGATTAAAAATTCTGTCCGCCGGGCCGAGGTGTCGATATGGGCAATTGTCGCATTGCTGAACAGCTCGATCACGATCAATACTGCAGCTGAAATCGCAGCAGCACCGTTTGTTAAGGAGATCGGATCAAAGTATAACATTCACCGATACCGCCTTGCCAATATTCTTGACGCGGTGACATCTGCTTTGGGATATATATTCCCATGGGGTGCACCGGTACTGCTGGGCTGGTCAACAATCCAGACGATGCAGGGGCAGTATGACTGGTTGCCGATCGTTGAGCCTACTGCGGTGTTCCCATTTGTTTTCCAAGGCTGGTTCCTCTTCATTGTCATGCTGATTGCCGCATTGACTGGATGGGGATTGCGCTATGAAGGGAAAAACGGTGAGGAATTGAAAGAAAAACCGCGTGATTAAAACGATTCATGATATGGGATTAGAAAGGATGGAATGGCTGAATGGCCGTTTCATCCTTTTTGTATTATTCATATGGCAAAATCAACTTGAATTTAAAAACAAACAAGCTTCAGTCACTGAAAAGCTATAATTGACGGGGTGGCGATTTTGCTGGCGGATATGGTTAAATAAGAAAGACAATTGTCTTTATGTCAACGCCGGAAAATATATAAGATGGATAACCTTTTAAGGAAAATAGGGACTCACTGTAATGACTTGATAAAAGCCAGGTTTTTCAAGGGAGCGAAAAATATGAAGCATGCAGATATCGACATTATCAAAACGGCTGTGAATCCATTTTACAGTGCCATGAAGATCCATTTATATTATATTGATGGTCTCTTGATTGATACAGGTCCGTTCATAAGGAAAAGACATCTCATTCCTGCTTTCAAGACAAGGGATATCCGTCAAGTTGCTCTGACACATAGTCACGAAGATCATGCCGGGATGGCCCGATGGATTGGTGACCATTTTTCGGCGGATATTTTTTGTCATGAAAAAGCCGTTTCTTTCATAAACAAGACCCCATGGTATCGCAGATTATTCTCCGATCAACATTTAGGTTTTACGGCACGGGCATATCCTGACGTTATTCGAACGGCTCAGTATGAATTTTTACCGATTGCAACCCCGGGGCATACGGTGGATCATGTATGTCTCCTGGAACCGAATAAGGGTTGGCTGTTTTCAGGTGATTTATATATCACCCCTTATCCGAAAGTGTTTTTGAAACAGGAATCAATTAACGCTTATATCGATTCATTGAACAAACTGATGCCATATGATGTTAACACGATTTTTTGTGCACATGAGGGTTTCATCCATAATGGGAAGGAAATGCTGAATCGAAAGCTTGATTACTTGCTGAATATCCGCCGGGACGTGACTGAACTCCATCAGTCAGGCTTTACGGACAGGGAAATCAAGAAACGTTTATTTCCCGATAAGGTTCGCCTGGAATTGATGTCATTTGGCTTATTTTCCCGCCTTAACCTGATCCGGTCGTGTTATCGGGAGTGATTGTCCGTCATAAGTTTTCATACAAATGACGTATAGATATGTAAGATAATATGATGAACCCGACATATTAGGGAATATACTTTTTACTTCGGGCACAGGTAAGATTGAATTATAACATTTTTGAAGGAGGATCAGCATGGCAGATGTAAATCAGATATTCACGGAAATTGAATCAGCAATTAAGGAAGATCCAAGCCGTACGAAAGGGGTGGAAGCTGTTTATCAGTTTAACCTGGACAATGGGATACACCAGATTGTTTTTAACGGTGAGCAAAGTTACACCGCTGATGGTGAACAGGAAACGCCAGATTGCACATTAACGATGAGCACAGATGATTTCAAAAAAATGGTTGATGGTGAATTGAACGGCACACAAGCGTTCATGACCGGCCGTTTAAAGATAAAAGGTGAAATGGGTCTTGCTCTGAAACTGCAGGATATTTTAGCCTCATACAACCAGACAACCAAGTAACACACATAGTCAATTCAATCAGGAAGCAAAGGAGGAGGGCACGTGATTTCCTTTCAACCGACAGAAGAAGAAACATCATTTATTAAGGTAGCCAAAGATTTTGCTAAAAATAGAATTCGCCCTTCAGCCCGTAAATGTGAAGAACAGCGGGCTGTTGATAAGGCATTAAGTGATGAAGCTGCTGAATTGGGTTTTTTATCACTTGAATTATCTGATAATTTGGAAGGGCTGGAATTGCCGCTGATTACACAGGTTCAGCTGATACAGGTACTGAGCTATGGTGACCTTGACATTATTCAGGGTCTCCGTGGGACCGGTGATGCAGCTTCATTCTTCCGACTTCTCAGGGATAATCCAATTTTAGACGGCTATAAAAACGCCCTCGCCAATGGTGCAACGGCAGCGTTTATCGACATGGAAAACACAAAAGAGCCATGGGCAAAACAGCTGAGCATCCGAAATGATCATGACGGCTATGTTCTTCAAGGTGTGTCACAGCCGGTGCTTTTAGCTGCCTTTGCCGATTATGCAGTGGTTGCTTTAAAAGATTCTCAGGGAAATAGTGTTGTTCTCTGGTTGGATGATACGGTTGACTGGACCATTCAACAAGGCGATTATCGTTTGGGACTGCTTGCATCCGGTCTAGGCCGGTTTTCATTTGAAAATGTGAAAATTCCCGGCAGTCATGTGTTTGCAGAAGGGCAAGCTGCTGATGACTTGCTTCGGACAGCACGAACCCGAATCCGTGTATTACAGGCTGCCAAGGAAGTCGGTCTGATGGAAGCAGCACTTGACTATGCAACCGAATATACGGCAGAACGAAAGGCGTTTGGCCGTGAAGTTGCTAAATTCCAGGGCGTTTCGTTCCGCGTGGCATCGATGACGATGGAAACAAGGATGGCCAATCATCTCGTCCTGGAAGCGGCGGTCAAAACGGATGAAAACGATCCTGCAGCGGAACGGTTGTCACTTCGAGCATTGCACCGTGCCCATCGTTCGCTTCGTTACGTGACAGATTCAGCAGTACAGTTGCTTGGCGGACATGGTTTTGTACAAGATTTTCCGGCAGAAAAATGGATGCGGGATGCGCAGGCACAAGTGGCACTTTACGGACGGGAACATGATTTACTTGTCCGATACGGTGAACAGCTGATTGCCGGAGAGAAAGAGGTGACGGCCACATGATCAGTTTTGAATTATCCGAGCAGCAAAAACAGATTAAGGAAATGACCCATTGGTTTGCTGAAAATGAAATCCGTCCGATTGCCATGGAAGCGGACAAGATGGAAAAAGTTCCCGACGAATGGCTCGATAACGTCAATAAAATGGGCATTCATTTAAATACGTCATCGTTCAGCGGAGGCGGAAGCAAATCCTCGTCAGGCAAAAAAGGAAAAAAAGCACGTGAAGGCAATCGCATGGGCGTTTTGGCAACAGAAGAGATGGCATGGGGCGACCCGGCCGTCACGTTATCCCTGCCCGGAGCAGGGCTTGGCGGTCCCCCAGTGGAAAGCAGCGGAACTCCCGAGCAAAAGGAGCGGTTTTTGTCAATTTTCACAAATGATAAACCGAGATGGGGTGCTTATGCGCTGACAGAACCTGATGCTGGTTCCGATGCTTCGGGGATCCGTACCACAGCCACAAAAGTGGACGGCGGCTATATCCTGAATGGCCAGAAAATATTTATCACCAATGGGGCGCGCGCCTCATGGGTTGTTGTCTTTGCAACGATTGATACCTCAATGGGCCGTGCCGGACAACGAGCTTTTGTTGTGGAAAAAGGGACACCAGGGTTCAGCTGCAGCCGTCTTGCTCAAAAAATGGGGCTGCGGGCAAATGAAACAGCAGAACTCGTATTTGAAGATTGCTTTGTTCCACAGGAGAACCTGCTTGGTGGTGAAAAGCAGTACGAAACGAGTGGATCGAAACCATCCGGCTTCCAGGTTGCTATGAAAACATTCGACAGCACACGGCCGATTGTGGCTGCGATGGCTATCGGCATCGCACGGGCTGCCTATGAATATACACTCGATATTGTAAAGCGCGACTATCCGAAACAGGGCCATTCTTTCCGCCTGGCATCCGAACTGCTGGCAGAGGCCGAACAGGATATTGCGGCATCGCGGCTTTTGACGTGGGAGGCTGCGTGGAAGGCTGATCTTGGTTTGGCGAATGCCAAAGAAGCAGCGATGTGCAAAGCGTCTGCCGGGAAGACAGGGCTTGATGTTTGTGCAAAATGTTTGGAATTGCTTGGGCCAACCGGTCTTGACGGGCACCTTGTAGAGAAGTTGTATCGGGATGTCAAAGTGTTCGATATTTTTGAAGGAACAAACGAAGTACAGCATCTGGTTATTGCGCGTCGTCAGTATGCGCCATATAACATAAGAGTTTAAGAGGGGAGGGTTAGTGTGTCCCATCAGACAATTACAATCGATAAACGGAATAAAGGTATTGCCTGGATTACGGTTGATAACCCGCCGGCGAATACAATCGGGGAAGAACTGATGCAGGAATTGGAGGCTGCTGCTGATACACTGGCAGCCGATGATTCTGTCCGTGTGGTTGTTATTGCATCCAATCATGAAAAAATATTCCTGGCCGGTGCTGATTTAAAAGGCATGATTCAAAATAGCGGCGATCACCAAGATGAGGAGAATATGATTGCCAAGCAAAGCGCCAGAATGCAAGCGTGTTTTCACCGGTTTGCCACAATGCCAAAGCCGGTGATTGCAGCGATCAATGGCCACGCACTGGGCGGCGGCTGTGAACTGACGATGGCCTGTGATTTTCGCATCATGGGAAAAGGGCGGATCGGACTCTCTGAGCTATCCCTGGGACTGATACCGGGAGCGGGTGGCACACAGCGGATGACGCATCTCTTGGGCCGTGCCAAAGCGACCGAACTTATTATGACCGCTAAACAGATTGAAGCGGAGGAAGCGGAAAAGATTGGTCTGGTCAATAAGGCGGTTGATCCCGAAAATTTGGAAGCGGAAACAACGACATTTGCTGAACGGCTGGCTGAAGGTGCTGTTCATGCGATGGGACTTGCAAAACGCGCCATCAATGCAGCGAACGGTCCGCTTAAGGAAGGCCTCGAGGTTGAGGCGAATGCGTTCAGTGAAACGTTTCTGACAGATGAGCCAAGTATCGGGCTTGCTGCATTTTTCCAGAAAGAAAAGCCGCAGTTTATCAACTAATAGATTTCATAAAAGGTGGGATTGATGTGTCATCATGGGATGAAATGCTGAAAGGAAAAGTAGCTGTCATCACAGGCGCTTCACGCGGACTAGGGCGTGCGGACGCTTTAGCCTTGGCTGAAGCAGGCGCTGATGTTGTTATAACTGATATATTGATAGAGTCAGATGAAAACAATGAAGCGGAAGCAGAACGATTTGGCCCAATCGCCCAGGTGATGCAGAGCACAAACGTTATGTATGCCGACAAAACAGCTCAGGAAATACAGAAGATGGGACGGCGATCGGTTGCGATTAAGATGGATGTCACCGACAGGGAACAAGTTCAGGAAGTCTTTGAAAAAATTAAAGATGAGTTCGGGAAAATTGATATTCTCGTCAATAATGCCGGTACGCTGGATCATGTGTCACAAATCGAGGACCAGAACGATGATTTCTGGCAGCGGGATCTGAATGTCAATCTGACCGGATCATATAATTGTACAAAAGCGGTCTGGCCGTATATGAAAGAGCAGGGATACGGTAAGATCATCAACATGACTTCTGTGGCCGGTACACTGGGAGGCTTTGGTCAGGCGAGCTACTCGGCCACGAAAGGCGGACTTCTCAGTTTCACCAAAAGCATGGCGCTTGAGGGCGCAAGACACGGCATAAATGTGAACGCAATTGTTCCGGGCATTGTCGGTACCGAAGCTTTTAATATGGGCAATGCCAAAATGAATGAGCGGATGATTAATCGGACAGCATTCAAGAAACCTGGGGAACCGGAAGATATCGCGAATGCCATTACGTTCCTGGTTTCGGACAAAGCGAAATATATTACCGGAATCGGGTTAAATGTTTCCGGCGGGATTGAACTGTTCACATTTTGATGGAAAGGAGGCTAAAACATGACCGAAGCAGTGATCGTGGATGCACTACGGACTGCAGTAGGGCGCAGAAAGGGAAAGATGTCCAAAACCCATCCGGTTGATATGCTGGTCCCCGTATTGAAAGAGCTGACCAAGCGGAATAATGTTGACCCGAAGGAAGTGGAGGATGTCGTAACCGGTTGTGTCACCATGACCGATGAACAGGGCGGAAATATCGGGCGGATGGCTGTGCTTGCCGCCGGTTTTCCCGTTGAAGTGCCGGCATTTTCACTGAACCGAATGTGCGGATCAAGTCAGCAGGCGATTCACAATGCGGCCCAAATGATATTAGCCGGTGACGCAGATATAACCATTGCCTGCGGGGTTGAAAATATGACCCGTGTTCCGATGGGAAGTGATATGGGGAGTTTCAGCAATGATCTGGTCAACCGTTATAACATTGTTCCGCAAGGTTTTTCAGCAGAAATGATTGCCAGTCAATGGGGATTAACCCGTCAAGAACTGGATGAATTTTCACTGGAAAGTCATCACCGGGCTGCTGCTGCAACGGATCAGGGACTTTTTGACCGCGAAATTTTGCCGATTCATGTGGAAACGGAAAACGGCAAAGAGACATTCCGGTATGATGAAGGCATACGCCGGGATACTTCAATGGAAAAACTGGCTGGCCTGACACCGTCTTTTCAGCCTGATGATGGTGTTGTGACAGCAGGTAATTCAAGCCAGGTGAGTGATGGTGCAGCAGGCCTCTTGCTCATGTCCGGCGAAAAAGCAGAAGCGTTAGGTGTTAAACCTAGAGCCAGGATTATCGCACGCGCCGTTGTAGGTGAAGATCCGGTAAGGATGTTGACAGGTGTCATTCCGGCGACACGCAAAGTGTTAAAAAAGGCCGGCTTGACACTTGATCAGATGGATTTGATCGAAATAAACGAAGCATTTGCATCGGTCGTCAAAGCATGGGAAAAGGAATTAGAACCGGATATGAGTAAAGTGAATGTCCGCGGTGGTGCAATCGCCTTAGGGCATCCGCTTGGTGCAAGTGGTGCAAAGCTTGCGACAACATTAATGCATACATTGGAAGATCAGGATGGCAAATATGGTCTGCAAGTCATGTGTATCGGATTTGGCATGGCGACGGCGACGATTATCGAACGATTATAAAGGGAGGACATATCGATGACAGAATTTGTAAAACCGAGTACAAATGAAGTATTTGAGATGATTGATGCAGCGATTAAGTACGATCCGTCTGCAACAGAAGGTAAAGAAGGGATCTACCAATTCAATATTCAGAGTGATGATGACGGCACATACCAGATGATTATTGATGACGACGGTCCACGCGCTGTAAAAGGTGAAGAAAAAGATGCACAAGTAACGTTGACGATTGATCATGATGATTTTCGGGACATGGTGGCAGGTACATTAAACCCGACCGCAGCATTTATGAGCGGAAAACTGAAAATTAAGGGAAATATGGGGCTTGCTTTAAAGCTGCAGACAGTTTTGAATTCGTTTTCATTTTAAAGGAGGCGTGTAAAAATGGCTCATGAAACGTTTCAGACGGTGGAAGGGCAGCTCAATTGGAATGCGCCGATGTTTAAGTTATATGAAAAGGCAAAGAAGAACGGAAAATGGGATCCTGCTGACATTGACTTCAGCCAGGATCAGATCGATTTTCAACGTATGACAGAAGATGAAAGAGTCACTTCGCTGCCGCTGGTTGCATCGTTCTCTGCCGGTGAAGAAGCCGTGACCGTTGATATATTGCCGATGGTTCATGCGATGGCCAATCAGGGGCGGCTTGAGGACACGATGTTTTTGACGACATTTATGTTTGATGAAGCCAAGCATACGGAAATGTTTTCGCGCTGGCAGAAGGCGATTGGTGTCGGCGAGATGGATTTATCCGTTTTCCACAGTGACAGTTACAAACGGATATTTTATGAAGCATTGCCCGAATCGATGAATCGTTTAACGACCGATGATTCCCCTGAAGCAGTCATTCGCGCAGCAACGGTCTATAACATGGTGGTAGAGGGCATACTTGCGGAATCGGGGTATTATTCGTTCCGGCAAATTTTTAAAAAAGCAAATCTGCTGCCTGGTATTTTAATGGGAATCGATTATTTAAACAGGGATGAAGGCCGGCACCTGCAATTTGGGATTTATACGATACAGCGGCTGATTGCCGGCAATGAAAAAAATCGGCTTATTTTTAATGATTATATGGATGAATTATGGCCCGATGCATATGGCGTCATTGAATATTTGACGTCATTGTATGATATACAAATGGCGCAGGACTGGACCAACTCATCACTTGAATTCGATTCGGATGCGATGCGGGAATATGCCAAAAAACAATTCGAGATTCGTAAGCGTCAAGTTAATCGGGCAAAAAATTATAGCAGTGCAGCTGAGCTGGATGAACGGCTAGTGAAATCGAAAGACATTTAAAAGGGCTGGATGATAAATACAGGGAGATTGAAAGGATTAACGCAGGGGGGTTTCTCATGAAACCGAATAATTTGGTGGAAATGCTTGATCGGACGGTGAAGACATTTCCACAAAAAGGTGCTTTGATGTGGAAGGAAGATGGCGTCTATCAAAGCATCACGTACGGGGCGCTTTGGAACCGGATTTACAATGCTGCATCAGGGCTGGCCCATCTGGGGATGGCGGAAAATGATAAGATAGCCATTTTATCAAACAGCAACCCCATGTGGGGGATTACCGATTTTGCGGCAGCGAGCATAGGGGCAGTGACGGTTCCGGTCTATCCGACATTGCCGGCTGAGCAAGTTGCATATATTCTTAAAAATGCCGATGTGCGGGCGGCTGTTGTTGAAAATGAAGAACAGAGACAAAAGATCAAAGCCAGTGATGCCGAAATTGAATGGATCATGACGATGTATCCTGAAAAAGACTTTTCCCCGGCAGATGGCGAATTAACCTTTACACAATTGGAGGCAATAGGCGAAGAATACGGAATCCCGGATTGGGAAGAGAAGTGGCGGGCGATCGATCGAGACCAAGTTTCAACGATCATTCATACTTCCGGTACAACCGGTAAGCCAAACGGCGTTATGCTGTCCCATGGGAATTTCCTGTCAAACGTTGAAGCGGTTCAATTTTGGCTGATTGAACTTTTGCCTGATGATCTTGCACTTTCCTATTTGCCGTTATCCCATGTCTTTGAGCGCATGGCGGGTCACTATACGCCACTGTCAGTTGGCGTAACAATTGCTTATGCGGAAAGTATCCATACCATTCAGGACAATTTAAAGGAAATACGCCCGACTGTCCTGACAAGTGTTCCACGATTGTTTGAAAAAGTTTATGCCAAAGTACGAGAGGAAATTGATAATGGGACGATAGTAAAACAAAAAGTCTTTAACTGGGCTGTTGACATCGGACTGGAACGTTATGAACGGTATCTTCAAAGCCCGATAAATGAGCTGATCCTTGGTGAAGCCATGCCAAAGGAATTAAGGCGAAAGTGGAAAATTGCTGACCGTCTCGTTTATCAAAAAGTGAAATCGGAGTTGGGCGGAAGAATCCGCGGAATGGTCTCCGGCGGTGGCACACTGAATCCTGATATTGCAAAATTCTTCTGGGCGATTGATTTGCCAATACTGGAAGGCTATGGATTAACGGAAACGTCACCGGTGATCACGACAAATCCAATGGTACGTGCTAAAGCCGGAACAGTTGGAAAAGTTATGCCGAATCTGGATGTACGTATTGCAGATGATGGTGAAGTGCTTGTCAGGGGCCCGAGTGTGATGAAAGGGTATTACAACAATGAAGAGGCAACAGACAGAATTTTTGACGGGGACTGGCTGCAGACCGGCGATATCGGCGAATTGGATGAAGATGGCTATTTAAAAATTATTGACCGAAAAAAGCGTATTCTCGTTTTATCCACCGGAAAAAATGTCGCACCGCAATTAATTGAAAATGCCATCAATGAGAGCAGTTATATCGAGCAAACCCTTGTCATCGGAGACCAGCGCAAATATATCATTTGTCTTGTCAATCCGGATTATGAAAATTTATTACCGTGGGCAAAACGGAATGGGATCAGGTCAGAATCGCCGGAAGACATTTGTCGTCATAAAATCGTAAAGGATTTAATTGAAAAAGAAGTGGAAAGTCATACGAAATCCTTCGCCAATTTTGAAAAACCGAAGAAAGTAGTCATTATTGGCGAGGAATGGACAGTGGAAGGCGGAGAATTAACACCGAAATTATCGATGCGGGTTAAGGTGATTGAAAAGAAGTATAAACAATTGATTGAAGAAACTTATGCTGAAGATGCGTCTGCTGATTCCCGGGTAGAAGTGGGGGCATCGGTGGAAGGCGGCTAACTGAAAAACCGAATTTAGATTGGAAGAAATCAGTAAGATAAAAAAGGAGCATCACAGCTGAATGCTCCTTTTCCAATCTCTAAATCAGCCCTTCACGAATCGCCCTGGCAACGGCCTCGGTACGATTACGTGCTTCCATTTTTTGCATAATGGCTGACACATAGTCACGGACAGTATATTCACTTAAGTTAAGCTCGCTGGCGGCCTCATTTGTGGAAGCACCTTCTGCCATCAGTTTCATCACTTCAATTTCCCTTGGAGATAAGTGCAGTATTCGGGATTGATCTTCATTCCCGGGGTGTTCATTATAATATTTTGCCAGAATTTCACCCGCACTCTGACCGAATTTCAGCAATGCAGTAAATGTTTCCTGGGACACCTTGAAGTGTTTACCCGCACCTTGATCCAAAATGACAGCTCCGAAAAGTCTATTGTTTGACGAAACGAAAATGGGTGCAATCACAACCGAACGCAAGTCAAATTGTTTAACGTAATGATCCGGAAAACCGCCCGAGGCATCTTTAATATAGATTGGCTGCAGATAATTCATGGTTTTGCCAAATAATTGCACTAGTTGCAGGCTATCCCTGATCAGTGGCAATTTACTGATATCCTCTGAAATGTTCTGGATTGCTTTATTATCGAGGCGATGCCCAAAAAGTCCAACTCCCGTCTGTTCATTAGCCGAATAGGAAAACAGTGCACAACGCTCGAAAGGCAAATAATTGACAAACCCTGCTGTTATATTTTCAATCGCTTCGTTATAGTTATTTGACCGCATAATCGTTTCATTGAACATGATGACCGAATCTTTCCATTGCTGTTCCTGTTTCGTGATTTCAAATGAATCTTTTCCGTTTTTGAACATTTGCAGTGCGTATGTGATAAAAGGCATGACATGGGATGTATCATCATGATGAACACAAATTAAAAGTGTGACATCCTCATGCGGTATTGGCAGGACATTATATTTTTTTCTGTATTGTTGTGTCATTTGACTGAGCAGCAGTTCGGATAAAGCGTATAATGTATCCGCTTTCAAAGAATCGTTTCCCAATAACAAGTCCTGGCTCATGTTATTGAACCATTTCTCCACAACATAGGATTGCTCCTTTTTGATGGCAATTACTGTCCATTCAATCGGTAATTGATTGGAAGAAACGAGATTTTTTAAAAAGGAATCGATCGAAAAGTTTTGGAGATATGGCTGTGTAAACATATCTTCGCCAATGGTTGAAAATAAATATCGTACTGCCTGATGGTCCTGGTAAGAATGATTTCCTTGTGTCTGTATCACCTTATGTACTGCATTTTCCAGCAATGTAAGTGTGAATTGATTGATTTGAAAGGATGCGGTTCGCTGAGGTATAGCTTTCTCCGGCTTTTCATGCTCCTGTAAAAAAAGGTAATCTGTAAAAAAGTTGATGGCTGATTCCATATTAACAGCAGATTTTTTTCCGGTTCGCTGAAGGTGTGAAAGAACGTTTTCCCATTCATCCATAATCAGGTCCTGATGTGATCGGACAATGTTCAACCCATTTTGAAATAAAGCATTCATCTGATGGTTGATTGTCAGGGACATGTTAATTTTCCCCTTTCATTTAATTTACTCCGTGTAAAGCGTTTAAGGACTTGCCTATTTTCTCAAACAGCCTCTTATTTAAAAGACCAAGAAATAAAGATTTCACACTTCTTTTCCTTTACAGATCAGGATGGACAGCTATGGAGAATTACTTAGTAATCCAGTAGGTATCATTTCAACAAAAATCGTATAAATCCTTCTTTAATGATGACATTTCACAAAGGTCTTCATATTATAAGATCTTTCGATATTTTAAGAATTTAAGGTTGTATTTACTAAATTATAGTATAAAATTATCAATAATTCAAATAAGTTCGAAACCTTTACTTAATTTAGTCGTCTTTAATGTTTATTCAAAACAACCGGATATTATGAAAGAGACCATATTTGTATTCTATTAGAAGTTAATGCACTGGCTCATATAAACGTAGGGTATGTTATGAAATAATTCAAAAAAATCCTATTTTTCTAGGGATTGGTACAAGTTGGTAAGCATTTTATACTAAATATGGAGTCAAAATAATAGACATTAGTCCTAGTAATCTATCAATGTATGCGATTTCAAAATTACATAGGCATAATGACTCCTAAAGCAATCCAGGGTAAATTGATATGGAGGATGTAATCTCCTGTCCGAGATTTGTTAGGGGGTGGTGAGACGGCTTATTTGAGGTGATTCATGATCAAAAATATCATATGTTAAGGAGGCGTTTGCAATTAGTAAGATGTTTAAAAAAGTAGTAGCCGCCATGCTGGTTGTCCCAATGTTTTTGATGTACGCCGGCGGACTGGGTGCGGTTAGTGCGGAAGAATCGACAGAGTTGAAATACGCATGCGTTGGTGAAGTTTTAGGTCAAGAAATTGACGTAGCTATGGATGTTGAAATTAATGCTGGAATACCCGATTCAGTGGAACCAGAAACAGCATTCACTGTTGACAATTCATATACAAATATTAGTTTGACTCTGGAAAATCCAGATCTGTTGGGTTTGATAGCACCACTTCAAGGAGAAGTGACAACATTTAATCTAGGTCTTACTAATGCTACTGATACAGAAACGGGAGAAGATGTTGTTAATGTAGCTTCAGAAGATATTCCAATTGGCCCTGTTGAGATTCCTGAAGGGGCTGATTCAGTTGACTTTAGAGTGCCAGCAGAAGGAGGTATCGATCTAAATTTAACCTCTGGTGAATCTGGAACTGTCGAGATTGAAGCAGGAACAATTATGAATACCGTCTATGCACTAGATGGTGCGGTACCTGTTGAGGTTACATGTAATCCTGCTGAAGGGCAAGATCTTGTTTTAAATGAGATTCCGATTGAAGAAGAGGACACAGTTGAACCAGTAATTACATTAAACGGTGACAACCCAATGGAACTTGAAGTTGGGGAAGAATACGTTGAGCCAGGAGCGACCGCTGAAGACGATGTAGATGGAGAATTAACAGATCATATCAAAATTGACGGTAATGTAAACACGGACGAACCTGGTGAATATGAAGTTACCTATACCGTTTCCGATGCAGCTGGAAACAAAGCCACAGAAACACGGACTGTAATTGTAGTGGATCCCGATGAAGGCGAAGATCCCGCTGAGGAAGCGCTTAAAGATGTGAATGACGCAGACAGTGCTGAGGCTATGCAAGTTGCCCTGGAAAACGAAGCTCTTGGTCTGAACCTTGATGATTACAACGTACTATCCGCGGATAAGAAAGCAGAAGTAGCTGCACTGGTGTTAGAAAATCGCCCTGAAGATGATGAGGGGTATCCTCTTCCAAATGATATCCAAGCAGCCTTGGATCAAGCGGTGGATGAGGTTAGCGGTGAAGAGCCTGAAGAACCAGGTGCTGAAGGTGGAACCTGGTTTACTGGTGAAGGAGCACCAGGTGAAGATTTAGGTGCTGAAGGTGACCTTTATTTAGATGAAACTAATTTCGATATATATAAGAAAAGTGCTGAAGGTTGGGGAGAACCAATCGGCAATCTAAAAGGTGAAGATGGAGAAGACGGTCAAGACGGCGAAGATGGCCAAGATGGAATTGATGGTGCTACTTGGTTAGTTGGTGAAGGAGAGCCAAATGCAGAAAATGGTGTGTTTGGTGATCTATATCTAGATACAGTTAATGGCGATGTATATATTAAATCTGCAGAAGCAGATGGATGGGAATGGGTAGTTAATTTGCAAGGACCACAAGGACCTCCGGGAGAAGACGGTGAAGATGGCCAAGACGGTCAAGATGGAGAAGACGGAAAAGATGGCAAATGTGAATGTGATGAAGAAGCTGCCGGAAGTGATGACAGTGAAGAAGGCAGCGATGAGGAAGAGAATGGAGACGAAAACGGTTCGGATAATTCAGGTGATAAAGGCGGAGACCTTCCTGATACCGCGACAAGCAATCCTCTGTTTATGCTGATTGGTTCATTGATGGCTGTTGCAGGGGGCGCACTTGTATTTATCCGCAAAAAGGTTTTAGGATAATATGAAAAAAATAGGGATCGTACTGATTATTACAGGATCTATAATGGTTGGATGGTTTGGATGGCAATATTGGAATGGCATGCAGTCGGTGGAGCGTCTTGATGGTAATGTCGTCAAAGCTTCAGATAATGAAGATCGTAAAGGTTATTTATCTGTTGATACGGAGTCCGATAACATTGAGAAGACAGATAATAGCGAAAAATTGATTAGCACGGATTATGATAATGGTGAAGGTATAGCAAAACTCGTCATTCCGGAAGTTGATTTAGCGTTTGATGTCTTTTGGGGTACTGGTGACGAAGCACTTGCCAAAGGTGTCGGGATGTATGACAGCAAGTGGACCGCTCCACCGGATCAAGGCCGGCATACAGTGTTATCCGGTCACAGGGATAGCGTATTCCGTCCGGTCGGCGATTTGCAAGATGGCGACTCTCTCTACGTCAACTACCAAGGTGTAGACTATGAATACCAGATTAATAAAATTTGGATTACCGACGCAAACGATCGTAGTGTCATCGTTGAAAAGGATGAACCGACGTTAACGTTATCAACATGCTATCCATTCCGTTTTGTCGGAAGCGCACCAGACCGTTATATCGTCCAGGCCGAACTGGTCAACAAAGGCGATCTCTTAAATTTGGATTAAGAATTGCATGATGATTAAAGACACAAGTTCCGGAATCATCCGGTATTTGTGTCTTTCTTTCTAAACCGGGTAAAAAATAAAATCAGTTATTAAAAAAGGAGTATTATTTCGATGAAGCTAATAAGGCAATCTTGTCATGTTTTTTTGCTGCTGCTTCTTATACTCTTCACATTATCACCACTTAACGTGATGGCAGAATCTAAAGAAGATCAATCATTAAATTATGTTGCACTAGGGGACTCATTAGCAGCGGGGGTTTTAAGCGATAATTCCTTAGGAAGCGGATATCCTGTCTTCATAAAAGATGGTATTAAAAAAGAGCATGGATATGATGTGACTTTGATTAATGAGGGTGTGCCAGGATATACAACAACACAAGTGTTGGAGCAGTTGAAAGATAACGATAATAACGTGCGCAATGCGTTAGAAAACGCCGATCTTATCACGATTGATGCAGGTGCAAATGATTTATTGCAGGCAGTGGATATCGAAAATATTGATCCGGAAAATCCTGGTGAAACGATTAAAGATGTACAAGAAGTTATTAATCTAATCAATATAAACATGTCAACGATTCTTAAAGAGATAAATGAAGTTAATCCAAATGCTCCGATTTATGTCATGGGATATTACAATGCAATGCCTTATTTGGAGGGGATGCAAGACCTAATCGAGTTAGCAGTAGGGATGATGAATGACACTATCCAAGCTTCCACTGAAAATGGAGGAGCAATTTATATACCGACATTTGCAAGTTTTGAAGGGAATTATGAAACCTATTTACCAAATCCGGAAAATATCCATCCAAATGAAGTGGGGCATCAGGTAATTGCTGATGAATTTCTTGACGTGATTATACCAATCAAACCGTTAGATAGAGTTAAACCTGAAATTAAGCTATTAGGTGATAATCCTCTAAAACTAGTAATGGGCGAAAAATACGAAGATCCGGGTTCAGAGGCTGAAGATAATATTGACGGTGACTTATCGGAACAGATTGGAATATCCGGAGAGGTCAATACGAATAAACCTGGCGAATATACTGTTACATATACAGTAACTGATGCAGCAGGGAATACTGCAAAGGCAACACGTCTTATCAATGTAGTCGAGCCGGATCATATAACAGTAGCGCCTGGTGATAAAACAGACGTAAGTCGCGGTGAAACTGTTACAATTGCAGGAACTGACACTGAAGTGACAATGCCTTTAGATCTTCCGGATGGTACCAGTCTGGAAATTCATGATGCAAGTGAAAGTGAAAAAGTTACTGGTGCAGAAGGCTTGGCGCTTGCCGGAGATGTATACAATTTTAAATTGAGTTTCCCATCTGAGGCAGGGGGCACAACCGGATCATATACACTCCAAATGGAATACGATGCAGGCAAATTTAGCGCTGATCAGGTGGCTATTTATGATTATCATTTAGATTCCGGTGAATGGGAGAAAAAGAACGGGACAGTGGACGAAATAGCAGGAACCATAACACTCGAGACTCCCCATTTGTCAACATATGGTGTATTTATTGAGGCAAATAATGACAAGAATCAAAATGGCAACGACGGAAATACCGGGCAAGAGAATAATGACAGCGATCTAAATGGAGATTGCAAGTGTGAAAAAGAGGATACTGGCGAGACAGAAAATTATCAGGACAAGACCGAGAAAAGTACGTACGAACCCGTTGAAGAAGGCGGTGAGCTGCCGGATACTGCCACGAGTAATCCATTAATGATTTTAATAGGTTCGTTAATGGCTCTTACAGGGGGAATTCTTCTAGCTGTCCGTGGTAAATTACCAGATTAAGAGGTACAGCCATACGTTAAAAGCAAATACCTATAATTGTCGGGTATAATTCTTCATGTTTATATTTTACAATGGAATAAGTATAAAAGAATTTTCATTTAATTCAGTTAACATTAGGCAGCTTGGTTTTCCTTCAAGGTTATGCGTGTAAGCCTGATGACACTTATCTGGGGAAATGCTTCATTCCAATATGATTGGAGGAAGGGGGGACATAAAATATGAATGGAGAAACTGCTGTTGGATCAACAGTTAAGAAAAAGTTTTTCACAGCGCTGCTGGCGGGCTTCTTTCTATTTGGCATGCTAATTGCAACGTTTGGATTCACGGGTACGATGTTTGCCGTCCCACTTGGCGGGATGGGGGATTTTTATGTCAGTTTCGATAAATTGGAAGGAGAGGGATTTAAGCTAAATCCAAATATTGGTGAAACCGGAAATCAGGATGAGGCACCATTGGTAAGAAACCGAATGGATTCAGCAACGATTGAAAACTTACACATTTATAAAGACCTCAAGCTGCCTGTTGGAGACTGGGTCCGGGTAAATATCACAGCAAGTCAGCCTGCAACGATTGAAGGACTCATACAGGATGCACGTTTTATTGATGCGAATCTCAAGTTTCATGATATGGCAATTGAGCAATCAAATACCTCTGAGATGTCAGCTGAAGAAGCTTTTAAACAGAATTGGACGCAAAATGCCAATACCGTTACGATCACGGATGCAGTGATTGTAACAGACTATTTATTCCAAAACATGGTAACGTTAAATGGTGCTGAAATTTCTCTTGAGAGTATTTCCGAGCCTGACCAGATCAATCATGAAAGCGATAACAATGGGTCGGATAGCAGTGTTGCAGCCGGATCATCTAATGACGGAAATGGTGACGGCGGTGGAAACTTGCTGCCGGAAACAGCGAGCAATATTTTCTTGCCAATCTCAATTGGTACCGTGCTGGTTATTATCGGGGGAATCCTGCTTTTAGTAAGAAAAAGAAGAAATGGTGGAATAGCGAAAAAGGGAAGTGACATTACCTAAAATTAAAGGGGTGGGACTATTGAAAAACGAAGGTAAGGTAACAGTAGGAAAAACACTGAAAAAGAAATTTCTAATAGCTTTTCTCACTGGTTTTTTAGCACTTGGTGGACTTTTGTCAGCCTTTGGTTTTAGTGGTACGGCATTCGCACTTCCACTTGGCGGGATTGGTGATTTTTATGTGGAGTTCGATGAATTGAATGGAACAAACTTCCAATTACTGCCGCAAATAGGTGAGACAGGAAACTCAGATGCAGAGCCAATGGTTCGGAATAAAATGGATACCGCCGAAATAAGCGGTTTGCATATTTATAAGGACTTACCTTTACCAACCGGCAATTGGGTTAGATTTCATATACGGGCAGAAGGTCAAACAACCATTGAAGGCTTAATCCAGGACGCCCGTTTTATCGACGCTAACTTGAGCTTTGAAGAACTGGCTATTGAGGAATCGAATACCGATGACTTTTCAAAAAATTGGACTCAAAATGCATCGACTATTACGATTACCGATGCCAGCCTGGTAACGGATTATTTATTTCAAAGTGTGGTCAGCTTAGAGGGTGCTAAAATCTCTGTTGAATCTATCGATGAACCGGAGACGATGGAGCAATAAATCCTCACTAATGTAAAGGAGGATAATTATGGATAAGAAGGAAGCCAGGGCATTAAAAAGAGAAGAAAAATTACAAGAGCGATACGCGAAAGTTGAAAATGCCGGTAAATTTAAAAAGTGGCGGAATCGGCGGCCGTTTTGGGGCGCAACTTTAACATTGCTCGCAGGATTGTTGATTTTGTATATTCCATTACATTTGTATGCGATTGCTTTTATCCCAGGGAATCTCGTGTTTGTCGGCTTTATATTCGGTGGACTGATGCTGATCACCGGAATATTCTCGTATATTTATCCGCAATTTTCGACCGTATTTGGTGTTGTTGCTATATTCTTATCTGTCCTGTCAGTCATGGGAGCGCTGGGTGGATTTGTTGTTGGCACGATAATCGGCATTATTGGTGGTGCAATGCTGATTGCATGGGAGAAAAAAGTGGTGACCATTGATAATAAACGGAATAAAAATAACGACAAGAAGAAAACGAAACACTCGAATGAAGAAGTCGAAACGATTCAAGTGTAATGCAATGCAGGAGAGTTTGTTAACAAGGAGAATTCCATATGAAAAACAATCGAAAAGGTCATAAATCTGTTTTTCTTCACCAGGTATTCATACTTGTGTGTACGCTTATTTTTTCGCTCATAGGTGCCTCCTCTGCCTTGGCGGAGGAAGGTAAAGAAAGTGAAAAAAACGGGAACAATGGCGGGTTTACCATTGAATCCGAGAAAGTAGAAGGTGCTATGGATGTACTCGGTGCACTTGAAGGTGAGATTGCTATTGAAGCGGGAATCATCCATGGTTTAACGATAACGAAAACACTTGACCGGGGTGAAGAAGAGGGGCTGATCATTAAAATAACATCACCCGGGCCGATACACGTCACCAATTTAAATGCAAATACGATTGATGGCGGCCCGCCTCACTTCGATGGCCTTTGTGTATCAAAAGAGGTGGGATGGGCCTGCTTAGAAGGTGTGGAAATGACAGTACCTAAACAGACAGCTGAGAATATTTCACTACCTGATGCTGAAGTGGAAACATGCTTTGAAAGTGAATGTGAGGGTTCTTCTTCTGAAACATCAATGAGTGAAAAAGAAATGAAAATGACCCTGAAAGAGATGGAAGAACAGGAAATGACCCTGGAGGAAATGATAGAAGGACTTGAAGATGATAAGAAAAAGCTGCAAACAATCGAGGAACTGCTTAAACAAGCGGAAAAGCATTTTGAGAAAATACAGGACAATGAAAACACGGAACATTTGCAGCAAATGACTGATGTTATCGACAAATACCTGACAGATGACATGACTGAAGAAGAAGTGGTTCAGTTCATGGAGGAAGATTTGGATTCCGACAGAGATACATCTGAAGATGAAGAAGTCAAAACGGACGATGATTCCGCAAGTCCGGTAGTACGACTGACTGATGAAGTCGAGAAAACTTATCAATCATATGATGATACGACTTCTGAATTTCTCAGTACAGCAGAGGAAGCAGCTGAATTAGTCAAGGAACTGGAAGAGAGTATCCAACTGAAAGAAGAATCTCTGGCGGCACTTGAGGCTGAAAAAGACAAACAGGATCCGGAAAAGCAAAAACAAGCCGAAAACTATAAAGAACTGAAGGATAAAGCAGAGGCAGATAAGGGTGAGAACAAAGAGGACAAAGGCGCCAACCATAATACACAAGCTGATTCCGGTTCTGAAAAGGATTCAGATGAAAATAATGAAGACATAACAATCGATGCGTTCAAGAAAGAATTTAAAGCATTTAAAGAAAAAATGGTCAGTCTCCTGAAGCGGCATGATGATTTACAAGAAAATGCAAAGTCCATAATTGAGGAAAAAGAAGACATCACCAATCACATAAAGGATTTAAGAGCTGCCATTAAGGAGTCTGAAGATGATTATTCTGAGGACATCTATCAAATTTTAATGGAAAATCTGTCATTTGTTGAACTTGAAGATAAGCCTGAGAATGAGGATAAAGGAGAAATAGAAGATTCTGAGGGTGAAGAGTCATCTGTAGCAGAGGAGGACTCTGAGGAACAGAACGGAGATACTGATTCCGACCCGTCGAGTGACAGTTCTGATCAAAACGATAAAGCAGAGCCTGCCAACCAGGGCGGAAAACAAGAAATAAAAAGAAATAATAATCGTGCGGAACAGGCCGGGGGTGATAGCGGCAAAAATGAATCAAAGCAGGGCAGTGAAGCTGATCCCTAGCAATTCTTAACAAAATCACATAATTTTTTATAAAGACGAGGTTTGCATGCAAACCTCTGTCTTTTTGTGTCCCGGACATGTGTTATGCCAGGCATTAAAAGCTTGGTAGCATGAATTCTAAGACAACAAAGACCTATCCAGACATTCCAATGCGCAGTAAATTATTGAATTTGACCGTAAGTATGACGGTGTGAAAGGTCGACTATCCCAAACGGGTTCTGTTATATGTCAACATTAGAAAATATGACTATTTGCCATTAAAATTGCATAATCGGTTATCTTTTATGCTATAGTAGAATCTAAAGGAGCGTTGGGTTTTCCATGAGAATAAAAGGATCAATCGATCAGGAAAGGCGCTGTGAACACTATCATGCTGAGAATGATAGAATTGCGATCAAATTTTACTGCTGCGGTGAGTATTTTCCGTGCTATCTATGCCACAAACAGTATGGATGCGGGGGATCGGCTGTCTGGCCGAAAGAAAAGTTTAATCAGAAAGCCATTCTTTGCGGAAACTGTAAAACAGAGCTGACAATAACGGAATACCTCGAAAGCAGTTACCGCTGTCCCTCTTGTGATGCAGCCTTTAATCCGGGCTGTGCATTGCATTACCATCTTTATTTCAAAGGTGATTAATGGATATCAAGTTGTTTACTTGCCATCGTAATATCTTGTATCATGATAATGACAGTAATGGAAGGAGGTCATGATGATAGATGGCTTTTGTCATATTGGATCCATGCCGCGGTGAAAAGTCAGGCGAATGTGTGACGGTTTGCCCGGTTGATTGTATAGAAGAGGGCCCGGAGCAGTTTTATATAGATCCGGATGTGTGTATTGATTGTGGTGCATGTGTATCAGTATGCCCTGTCGATGCCATTGTTGAGGAGTATGACATGACTCCCGATCAGGAAAAATACTTGGAAGAGGCAGAAGCATTTTTTGCAAATAGGTGATTGTTCACGATGATGAAAACCCTTGTACATGTTGCAGAGGACACGGTACGAGGGTTTTGTTTTGATGGATATTTGCTTTGTTTATGTGGGTGCATTGAGGTGCTCATTGGAAATTTGATGCTTTAATTGGGCAATATCGCGTTCATTTTCAACCGTCTTCTTCCAGATATGGTCCTGATCTGCACGCAGAATTTTGAATTCATCCATAATTTCGCGATGACGTCTGTCGCCTTCTGTTTTCATTTCGGATATTTCTCGCCTCATTGGGGATTGCTCTGTTTTCATTGCGGTCTGTTCTTCTCTCATAGCAGCCTGGTTTTCTTTCATCACAGCCTGTTTCTTTACGACCCCGTTCAATTGCTCCTTCATTTCAGTCTGTTCGGTACGCATGCTGTCAACCATTGAGATTAACTGAGAAAGCATATTTTCGATACGCTCATTTGTTTCATCTCTTTTTTTCTAGTATATCTTCTCATCAGATAGAAAGCTATATAAAATTTACGTTTCTTCGACTTTTTCAGCTAATTTACTGGCAATCCAGCGTTCTGCGGTTGATTCGTCAACTTCATAGATTTTTCCGGCACGGAGCAGATCACCGTGGTACATGGTCTGCACATTCATTTTGACTTTCTGCATAAGGATGCTCCTTTGAAAATAAGATGGTTTTATTATTATAACATAGCATTTTTCCGGGTTTCACGGAAATGCCGAAGTTCACAATTAATCTGCCCGAAGTTCACATGCAAAATACCCGAAGTCCACATTTAATCTGCTCGAAGTTCACATCATAACCGCCGAAGTTCACAACTTCAGCGGTTACTTCGGATATAGGCCCATGCTTTTTCCGGATCGGTTGTCGGCTGGTGGCATGCGAAATTTTCACAGACGTAAACCGTCATTTGATCATCCAGCTGTTTATATTCAGATGTGAATGGCGCGACCTCAGCCAGCTGCTCTGAATCGTCGCTCACAAGCAGTGTAACATCAGGCAAAAATGCTCGCTGCAGTTCCCCGGTGAATTGATCCTTATCGCCAAGAACAACTACTTCTTTTGTCCGGTTTTCCATGAGAAGCAAACTTTGAATGAAATGGATGCCGGCTACGGGAACTTCACTAACATCATCGTAAAAGGTATAGTACATTTCCTCCAGCTTATCCAGATAGACTGTTTCACCGGTCAAAAAGCCCATTTTGGCCAGCATAACAGCTGCGACACCATTACCTGATGGCAATGCACCATCATAAATTTCCTTTTCCCGTGACAGCAACTTTTCACTGTCATGGCCGTTGAAGAAAAATCCACCCTGTTCAGTGTCCCAGAATAAATCAATCATATCGTCGGTGAATGCCCGTGCTTGCTTCAGATACGTTGATGCAAAAGTGGCTTCATACAGTTCCACATAAGCCCACAGCAAAAAGGCATAATCGTCCAAGTAGCCATTATGTTTGACTTCCCCATCACGATAACGGGCCATCACCCGCTTCTCCCTGATGAGGTTTGACTCGATAAATCTGATGCTTTTTTCGGCGGCTCTCGTGTATTCGCGTTTCTCAAACACTTTTCCGGCTTTGGCCAATGCGGCAATCATCATGGCATTCCATGATGTCAGGATTTTATCGTCCACGTGCGGGTAAACACGTTTCTCACGCGCTGACAGCAATTGCTTGCGGGCGTCTTCCAGTGCTTGATCGAGCTCACCCAGTGTCATGTCATTTTCTTCTGCGATTGTTTCCATGTCTGTGCCCAGCAGGTTGGGAATGTTTTTTCCCTCAAAATTCCCTTCAGGTGTGATGCCGTAAACTGATGCATACAAGTCACCACGCTCTTCACCAAGAATATTGAAAATCTCATCATCATCCCAAACATAATACTTGCCTTCAACACCTTCAGAATCAGCATCAATGGCTGAATAGAAACCACCTTCCGAACTGTGCATTTCGCGCATCACAAATGTTATAATCTGCTCGCTGATCTTTTTGTACAATGGATTGTTGGTAATCTGGTAGCACTCGGTGTAGGCTATCAGCAGTAATGCATTGTCGTAGAGCATTTTTTCAAAGTGTGGAACGAGCCATTTTTCATCGGTGGAATAGCGGGCAAAACCGAATCCGATGTGGTCATAAATGCCACCGTTTGCCATTGCCTGCAATGTGCTTTCCGCCATTTTCAGTGCAGCGGTTTTGCCGGTAAAATGATAATATCTCAGCAGAAAGAGTATATTTTGTGGTGTGGGAAATTTTGGTGCTGCACCAAATCCGCCATATGTGAAGTCAAATCGCTTCCCAAGCTGCTCAAAAGCTTGATTGGTCAGGTCTTTAGTCAGCCGGTTCTCACTTTTGGCTGTGACTGTTTTTTCCAGTGCATCGGTTACACTTTTCGTTACTTCCGAAATGTGGCCGGGGTCCTCTTTGTATTTTTGATAAAGTTGTGTGATGACTTCCGTGAAACCGGGCATGCCATATTTGCTCTCACGTGGAAAATACGTGCCGGCATAAAATGGCACTTTGTCCGGGGTCATGAAAATGGATAACGGCCAGCCGCCATGCCCGGTCATCATCTGGCAGACTTTCATATAAACGGAGTCAATGTCAGGTCGCTCTTCCCGGTCAACCTTGATGGCAACATAACGGTCATTCAAGTAAGCTGCAATTTCCTCATCTTCAAATGACTCATGGGCGAAAACATGGCACCAGTGACAAGTGGAATAGCCGATGGAAAGGAAAATGGGCTTGTCTTCCTGCTTTGCTTTTTCAAAAGCTTCATCACCCCATGGATACCAATCAACAGGATTATAGGCGTGCTGTTGGAGGTAGGGGGACTTTTCGTTGATGAGCCGATTTGGCTTGTTTGACGTCATATGAGAACACCTTCTTTCATACGGGTTTGTACTCATTTTACCCAACAAAATGTGGAAATAACAAACATAAGAACATTCAAAGCAAAATGATTGAACAAACTTATTATTAAAACCATAATAATAGTTAGAATCAATGATTTGAAAGGATACGGATGTAATGGAGCTGCGACAACTCGAATATTTTATGGCGGTCAGTAAAGAACTGCACTTTTCAAGGGCTGCTGAGAAGCTGAATATCTCGCAGCCAACGTTGAGCCAGCAAATTAAAATATTGGAAGGTGAAATGGGCATCCCCCTTTTTGATCGTATCGGCAAGAAAACAGCCTTGACTGAAGCGGGAAAAATATTGCTGCATCATGGCGAGCGGGTATTTTATGAAATCGAACAAGCCCAGGCTGCCTTAAGGGATTTAAATGGTCTGCAGACGGGAAAACTTACGATCGGTTCACTCATGACATGTGTCAGTTATCTGCTGCCGTCCGCTATATCAAAGTTTAAGCAACTATATCCAAATGTTAATTTATCGGTATACGGGTTAAGAACTGGCGATATCAAATCAGGTTTGCTTGAAAACGGCCTGGACCTCGGAATTTCATTTTTGCCGGTAGAAGAAAACGAGATGGCATCAATCCCATTATTTACTGAAGAGCTGTCATTGGCTGTTCCGGCCAACCATCCACTTGCAAATGAAGACGAGGTTGAATTAGAAACACTTGAACATGTACCGACCGTTTTACTCCCCGAAAACTACTACCTGAGGCAACTAATTGATACGTATTGTGCTGAGCTCGGGATTAAGCTGCTGCCAACACTCGAGATGACAACCCTGGATTCATTGACCCAAATGGTGTCTGAAGGGATCGGTGTCACCATTCTGCCTGCACCTTATCTTGACTTTTTAGAAAATCCCCGGATCGTAAAAGTCAGGCTGATCAACCCAACCATGGAAAGAAGGATCGGATTTATCTATAGAAAAGATAAATTCATGTGCATGGCGACACGAGCTTTTATCGATCAGGTAACAGAAACAAGCGAACAGCTTACTAAGTGAAATTTCATTCAGCGGGGCGTTTTATCCCCGCTGTCGAATGAGTTGGAACATCTGTCGCACGTGATCGGGATACTCCCGCGTGAGTTGGTGCTTTTTTCGCACAAGTTCTGGGATCTCCCGCACAAGTGGACACAGTCCCCGCACAAGTAGATGCCGCTTTTGCACAAGTCCTGGCTTCTTCCGCACGGATTGGTGTAATTCCCGCACGAGTTCGGGAATCTCCCTGTCCCCCCTCACGCGAGTTCAAGGTACGCCCCGTTACGAATCCCCCCTTCTCAACCATACTTTCGAAAATAGTTTCTCTCACAAATATAATCGAATGGGGAAGCCAAAAGGTGTCATAGTTTAATAATATTAGTTTCCAATTATTAAAAGTAATTACTTTTTTTACCAGTTAAGAAGGTATAAAACTCTCCTGCTGCATAAGTTTAACGGGGCCTTTCGCCGTTAAAGCTCGGCAATAAGTTAAACGTTACAATATTTCCCAACTGCCAGTTAAGCTCGGATAAAAATAAAATGAGAGTGCATCATCATGATGCCTCTCATTTTTATGAATTAACCGTTCTTGACGTCTTCCATACTTGCTCCGTAGTTGATGTGGTAGGGTTGGCCATCCAAAACTAATGCAGGAACTGATTTCACCCCAGCAGATTCTGCTTCACTGATACGTGAAGAATCATCGTTAAAGTCAACGATTTCCAAATCTACCTTTGATTGGTCCAAAAATTTCAGCATATTTTTTTCTGCATCTTGGCATACCGGGCAGCCTGCATGATAAAAAATAGCTTTACTCAACTGTATGACCTCCTTAAATATGGTATATATCTATGGTAAATCGTCAGCGATATCTTATCAATTAGCAATTTTCTATTATTATGATAGGCAACGACTATAAAGATGCAATGGCGTAATGGTCTTTTAAAAAAAGGATGCTACTTCTTCACCTTGAACGACCCGTTTGCTAAGATGTTGAACCAATGGAGTAAATAGCTTGGTGAATAGATATTAGTCGGATTAGTTATGATATGCCCTCATCTAATTATTAACCGGAAAAGTAGAAACGCAGGTGTTTTAAATAGCGAGGATCTGGTTAATTGACATGTTACTTTACCAGCAGTCACTAATTTCGTGTATGAGAGGACACAAGTTCATATTTTCATACTATCTTTCGCAATAAACGATATACAAGGGAGGCGCTCTGATGAAACGGTGTCATACCCTGATGATTCACCGCAACCAAGAACATATTTTTGAATAGAAAAGGCACTCTTTTACAACATCCAACTACTCCGCAAATATGTTAAACTATAACAAAGTGGGGTGACGAAATGATTTATGAATTCAAGGTAACGCTAAAGCATGTCGGTGTCCCGGTATGGCGAAAAATTCAGATAGACGGCAATACAACCTTTTATGATTTGCATCGGGTTTTACAGGTTGCCTTTGACTGGGATAATGATCATCTGCACAGTTTTTTTGCGAATAAAACAAATGGCAAGCGTGTTGATGGTTTGGAAATAACAGGTGAGCAACATGATGATGCTACCGACCTATTCGGCAATCGTACGTCATTTAATGAAAACGATGAGGTTTTGGCTGACTGGTTTAAAGTGCCTAAGGATAAAATTACATACGTATATGATTTTGGTGATGACTGGCATCATGAAATTGTTTTAAATAAAACATTAGAACCTGAAAATGGCATAAGTTATCCCCGATGTATTGGCGCGAAAAACCTTGCCCCTGAGGATGATACGAGAGGGGAATTGCTGATGGGGGAAGTCGATCTTGCGCTTCCTGATAGTACACATGTGGCTGAAGACGTGAATGATGAAATACGTTTCCAGCTGAAAGATATACTCACGTCCTGCGAGCAGACTTCTCCCGAAAATGATATTTGGCATGATGTATTTTTAAAAGCAAAAGAACTTCAGAAGCGGAAACCATGGGACATCATGTTTGATAACCATATTTTTGCGGTTGTGGATCCTGTAACAGAGGAGCGGATATACTGCTCTGTCCTCGGTGGTGGCGGTGAAGTGTTCGGACTGGCTGTATACATTGGTGAGGCGGGATATGCTTCCATAATGGATGCGTTGATAGGGGAAGAAACTGACTTCGAATTCGTTGTCAATCAGCGCAGTTTGCTGCTGAGTTATGAGGATCGTGAGGATTTGGAAAAGGAAGATTACAAATTAATAAAGTCGTATGATGTGCCGTTTCGCGGGCGGAAAAGCTGGCCGTCGTTCAGAAGCTACAAACCAGGGTTTTATCCGTGGTTCATGGATGACGAGGAAGCAAGGCTGATGCTTTTGGGGATTGAACAGGCGATTGCGGTTCATCAGGAAATAGCGGATGGATTGCACTTGCCGGATATGCTGATCGATGAAGAAGTGCTTGTGAAAGTCCCTCATGAAAAAAATGGTAAAATTGTATTTAACAACCAGATTGTTGAACTGAAAGAAACGGAAGATGATGCCGAGGAATCAGAAGTACCACTCGCTGTTTCGGAGCTTGAATTGAAACGGATTGAGAAACTGAAAGCAGCATTGCCGGTAACGATTGAATTTTCCATGGAATATATGGATATGCCTGTTCAAAATGAGCCGGATGAACGCCCGGTTTTTCCACAATTGGTATTGGCGGTTGATCGGACACAGGGAATGGCTATTTACTATAACTTGCTGACGGATGGCGCAGATCCTGTTGTCCTTCAGAATGAATTTGTTAAGATGATTGAATCATTGAAAGGCATCCCGGAAAATGTCCTGGTAGATCAACGAACGGCTCATGTACTGGCACCGCTTATTGAAAAGATAAGCCTGAATGTTGAAGTGGAAAGTGATTTACCGTTCATCCGACAAGTGGTGAATATGATGCATGACGATTTGCTGCCTTATTAAAAAGGCAGCGGGTCCAATTGATTCGTTTAGATTTTTTACGGCTTATATCATCACATTTTTGTCACAATCATTGTAAAATATACCATTTCGTCTGATTGAACAATTGCTTAGGCCTATCAGCATCCTTAAAATGATATTAGATACGTCTTAGGATTTGAGAGGGATGCGCGATGGGAAAAGTTCTGCTCCTTTATGCCAGTATGACTGGGAATACGGAAGCAATAGCCCACATTATCAGGGAGGCCGTTGAAAAGCACGGCCATGAAGTGCTGACCAAAACGTTTGAAATGGATCCGATTGATGCGGCAGAGCTAGCCGATTACGACGGTTTGCTTGTCGGAACCTATTCAGAGGATGACGGCGAACTGCCTTTTGAAGTGGAAGATTTTTATGAGGAATTGGAGGATGTGGACATCACCGGGATGGCTGCCGGGGTGTTTGGCTCAGGCGATTCGATTTATGATACATTCGGTGGTGCTGCCAACCTGATGGGCGATCGTTTGGAAGCAAAACAAGCCAGGCTGGTCCCGGAACGGCTGATTGTCGATTTGGAGCCTGATGAAGAAGATGCTGTCAGGTGCCGGACATTTGCTGATGTGTTTTGCGGAATGCTGGAAGACAGGTTAAGAAGGGGCCTGATGGTGATTGAATAGATTAAAATAGAAGGCTTGCCGCCAAAACATATTGACGGCAAGCCTTCTATTTTAAGAGGGGGAATTAAAAAGCGTTATATTATTATTATACCCTTATGGGAATTTTTTAAAATTGTTTTTATATATATGAAAGGTAATCCTGCTTTAGCAGAGTGTGACCTCCTCGCAATAGAATGATAGAGGACATTTATATGTCATGGGAAGGTCCGATTTTACTGATAAGAAGATTTTCGACCAAGGCCGTAAATCAACGGTATTGATTTGACATCGTGCGGACGATTTGGCCTTGAATTGTTTGGGATTGTGATATGCCTGTGCGAATTGGTGCTGCTCCCGCACGAGTTAGAGCATTTCTCGCACGAGCTGGCGGCGCCCTAGCGCGGGCTTGTGCTCCTATCGCTCCTTTACAAAAAAAAGTTTTCACCCACCGCCCCGCCAACATTCTTCCATTAAATACATATTTATTTCCTTCAGCATTTCTGTTCCCACTGGATTAACTTTATTACAAAAGAACTTGTTTAACTATTTCAAGTTATATAATATAAAAGAAGAGATATTGAAGGATGGGGAGAAATTATGGAATATGTCGCTGGAATTGATGGCGGGGGGACGAAGACGGTTGCTGCCATAGCAGATGCAAAAGGCAGTGTTTTAGCAAAAGCAGCGGCCGGTCCTGTCAATCCAAATGTGGTTCAAAAAGAAGAATTGTTTCAGACATTACACGCATTAATCGAGGATCTGAAAAATCAGAGTGGAGCCAAGTTTGGGCAAATCACCAGTTTATTCGCCGGCATGTCGGGTGCAGGTAATGATAAAACGGTCAACATGTTAACAGAAATGCTCTGTGAACTTGTGCCAAGTGACACAAAAGTTCAAGTCGAGCCCGATACCGTTAATGCCCTGTATTCCGGCACTTATGGCCAGCCGGGTATTGTACAGATTTCAGGAACAGGGTCGATCACATTCGGTATTAATACTGAAGGAGAACGTGATCGTACAGGTGGTTGGGGGTATTTGTTCGGTGATGAGGGGAGCGGCTATGATATTGGTAGAGCAGGGATTATCGCGGCGTTAAAAGCGTTTGACAGGCGTGGTAAAGACACAATATTGCTTGATATGGTCCGCACCCATTTTCGTATTGATAATCCCTATGATCTGATCCAACACATTTATGCTGCCGAGTCCCCGAAAAGTGACATTTCGCCGGTCGCTAAACTGGTCTTTGCTGCTTATAAAAATGATGACACTGCCGCACATGAGATACTCACAAATGCCGTCACGGAGATAAGCGACAGCATCCGGACATTAAAAGCTAAACTTTTTCGCCCTGAAGAAGAGGTGGTAGCCGTTTTATGCGGCGGCGTATTTGCCGATAAAGCCATTTTACCGGCATTACTGGTAGCGGAACTGCAGGAAGATCAACAATTAACAATCATGACGCCTGACATGGAGCCGGTGGGCGGTTCCATCATTGGCGCCTTATTAATGGAAAATATAAAACCGGATGATGCGATAATCCAAATGATTAGTTCAACATATTAAGAGGTGATATGGTTGTCACAAGTAAAAGGCGGCCTGACCATTTTAAGGGAAATGGCCCATACCCTGCCGCCCTCAGAAAGAAAATTGGCCGATTATATTTTGGCGAATCCGGAAGAGTCGATTATGTTGACGGCGTTAACACTTGGTGAAAAAAGCGGCACCTCGAGTGCAGCTGTCATTCGATTGTGCAAATCGCTTGGCCTGAAGGGTTTTCAGGAATTAAAAATCCGGGTAACCGGTGATCTGCAGGAACAGGAAGAGCAAGAATATCGGGACATTGAGCCGAATGATAAAACAGAAAATGTAATTGAAAAAATTACATCAAACACCATTCAAACGATCAAAGAAACAGTGGATATGATGCGTGTTGCCGATCTGGAAAAGGCTGTTAACGTTTTATCCAAAGCGAAATCAATCGTTTTCATTGGATTTGGCGCATCGTATATTGCCGCCAAGGATGCGGAACAGAAATTTACACGAATTGATAAATTTGTACAAGCCTTCTCAGATGAGCATATGGGTGCGACAGCCATTGCCAATAAAGGACCTGACGATGTCGTTGTCGGTATTTCCTTTTCGGGGAAAACAAAACAGGTCATTGATTTGTTGAAATTGGCCAAGCAAAAAAATGTTAAAACAATCAGCATTACCAAAACCGGCAAGTCACCCGTCAGCAATATGTCAGATATTCAGCTTCATACATCTGCAGCAAGAGAAGCAACGTTTAGGAGCGGTGCAACTTCCTCAAGGATGGCCCAGCTCCACGTGATTGATATCCTGTTGATGGTGCTTGCTTCCAAAGAATACGAAGATATTGTTCAGCACCTTGATGAAACGCGGGAAGCGATAACGGGTTTGAAGGAAAAATAACCTTAAATGTCTGCATATAATGAAATAATATTACATAAAATTAAAAGTAATATTGACAAAATAATTCAAAATGCTATACTTAACTCAAATTAAAGTTTGCTAGATTTATTCGATTCTTTGAAAGCGCTTCATCATTACGAGACAGGGAGATTCGTCATATATGGAATTGGCAAAGTTAACCACTGAACAGCGGAATAAAGCAAGTATGAAATTGGATCAAATGTCTACAATGGAAATTTTAAACGTCATCAACAAGGAAGATAAAAAAGTGGCAGCAGCTGTTGAAACAGTCCTACCCAAAGTTAATGAGGCAATCGAACATATTTACGAAGCATTGAAAAATGATGGACGTTTGTTTTATGTCGGTGCAGGGACAAGCGGCAGACTTGGTGTGGTGGATGCATCAGAATGCCCCCCTACATTCATGACGTCAAACGATATGGTACAGACCGTTATGGCAGGTGGGAACGGCGCTTTTTTCAATGCAGTGGAAGGATCAGAAGACGAGGCGGCTCAAGGTGCACACGATATAAAAGCGAAACATTTGACGAATAAGGATGTTGTGGTGGGCATTACAGCAAGCGGTAGAACCCCGTATCCGATCGGGGCATTGGAGTATGCACGGGGGATCGGTGCTTACACGGTTTCGTTATCGTGTAATGAAGATTCTTTTATTAGTCAGTTTGCTGATACAGAAATTGAAGTGGTTGTTGGTCCCGAAGTGCTGACAGGCTCAACCCGGATGAAAGCAGCAACTGCCCATAAGATGATTTTGAATATGATCAGTACAACAACAATGGTTAAACTAGGGAAAGTCTATGAAAATCTGATGGTGGATGTCCATGCCAGCAATTATAAATTAATGCAGCGCGCAAGGCGCATCATCATGGAAATTACCGGTGTTGATTATGATGAAGCTGATCAGACACTGGCTTTAACCAATAATCAGGTCAAGCCTGCCATTGTCATGATTAAAGGAGGTGTTACATACCAAAAAGCAGAAGAAGCCATCAAGCGCAGTAACGGTTATGTCCGTGATGCGATTGCTCTGGCCATTAATTTCAATGTCTGAAACTTCATTAATAGTCACATGAACAATTAATGAGTTTCATATATTTTCATTAAACAAAGGGGGAAGATCATTTTGATGCGATTGCTGAAAAATCCTTTCGTGCTATTATTGATGGTTGCTTTACTCATGATTGCTGTCGCCTGCTCAGACGACAGCGCATCGGAAGGGTCATCGGACGACAGCGGTGATAATTCAGGTGAAGCAGCCAGTGACGGCGAAGGGTTAAGCGGAACACTCGAGATTCAGTATTTTGTCGGTGGTTATGGTGACTCATGGTGGAAGGGAGTCATCGGTGATTTTCAGGAACAGCATCCTGATCTGGAAATAGTCGAGCATGCCGGCCCGAACATTAATGAAGAAATGAGGTCGCGCTGGGTTTCCGGCGACCCGCCCGATGTTGTTTACATCGATGGTGCCGGTTCAAGTGAGACACAGATGGTGGAAGACGGCCAGCTGATGGATCTTACCGACTGGGTACAGGATATCGAGGTTGATGGAACGCCGCTGATGGACAGTTTCATTGTGCCGCCGTCAGATTTTGATGGTAGTGTCTACAGTTTGCCGCTGGTATTTGATACGTGGGGCACATGGTACGACAAAGCCTGGTTTGATGAAAACGGCTGGGAAGTCCCATCCGATTTTGACAGTTTCATGAGTTCAATGGGGCAAATTCAGGAAGATGCTGATATTCCAGCATTTACAACAAGTGGCCAGCATCCATATTATTTCTTGCGTGGTATGCTTTATCCAGCATTTGGAGCAGCCGGCGGTGACGAATTACTAAATGACGTCATTACAGGTGCTGAAGGTGCATGGACAAGTGAACCTGTTCTAAACGTTATGAAGAACGTGGAGAAAATGCAGCAGGAAGGCTACATTGACGAAGGGTTTGGTGCGATTAACCATACACAGTCACAAATGAATTTCCTGCTTCACGATAATGCTTACATTCCGGTAGGGTTCTGGCTGCCGAATGAAATGGAAGGCGACAAACCTGAAGATCTGGAGTATGGCTTTATCCCGTCACCAATGAACGAGGCTGGTGAGCCGATGGCAGTTGTCCCGGATCTGCGTCCATTGGCCATTGCCGAACAGGCGGAAAATCCTGAAGCAGCCAAAGCGTTTGTTGAGTTTGTGTTCACAAAAGAATATGCAACATTATTCTCTGAGCATACAGGTGCAATCATGAATCTGCAGGGAGTTGATTTGTCAGCAAATGAGAACGTACCACAATACTTGATTGATGCCAACGAAATGATCAATGATCCGGAACAAGTCCAGATCTATCATAAGCCGCATCCAATGAGTGCTGATTTGGAAACACCGATCAGTGATTCACTCGTTTCGTTGATGCTGGGGAATATTACGGCAGAAGAGTTTGTTGAAGAAGCTGAACAAGCGGCTGCTGAGTATCGGGAAAGCCAATAAAAATAGATCTGTATGGAATGTGAAGACAGCTCGTCTTGACATTCCATACCTTATTTAACAAGAAAGAGTGATTGGATGGTACAATCTAAAAAGCAAAAATACCTGTTTTTGGCTTTTTGCCTGATTCCGACATTTATTATGTTCAGCATTTTTACCCTTTATCCATTATTCAGCGGATTGTATTATTCCTTTTTTGAGATGTCGGGTTCATCACAGGCTAAAGAATTTGTCGGATTTGACAACTACATACAATTGTTTAATGACGAAATCATACCGGCGACAATCTGGCATGATTACTTCCTTGTCATTACAAAAGTCATCGGGATCATGATTATGGCAATGTTTATTGCGGTCGCCCTGACACAGCTTAAAATTAAAGAGGCGCCATTTTACCGGATTATCTTTTTCTTCCCGAATATCATGTCGGTTGTTGTCATTGGCATTTTGTGGGCATTCATTTACAACCCGGATTTGGGTCTTGTCAATTCAGCGCTTGAATTTCTTGGGCTTGAAAATTGGACCAGAGCGTGGCTGGGGAATGAAAACTGGGCATTGACAAGTCTTGTTCTGCCATCCATCTGGGCTGGTATCGGCCTGTTCATGCTGCTGTTAATGGGGGGAATCGCCAATATTTCCAAGAGCTATTATGAGGCGGCGCGGATTGATGGGGCGAGCGAATGGCAGCAATTTTGGAAGGTGACATTACCACTTGTATGGCCTCAGATTAAAATTTCCATCCTTTATATCGTGATTACAACGTTAAACGGCTCCTTTATCATTGTACAGGTTATGACTGGAGGCGGACCGAATAACGCAACACATGTGATGGGATCGTATCTTTATCAGCAGGCATTCCAGCAGTATAACTTCGGGTATGGCGCAACCATTGGTGTCATGATTCTGGTGATTTCACTCATTACCGTACTATTACTGCAACTGTTGCTGCGACGAGACAAGGTGGAATACTGATGGAGAGGGTGAGACGGCATGAAGCGAAGTGTGGGTGACATGATATCAAGAACTGGCATAAGAATTCCGTTGGTACTATGGTCAATTGCCGTGCTGTACCCGATTATTTGGATGTTTATTGGTTCGTTTAAATCGAACGCTGAAATATATGCCAATCCCTGGGGCTTTCCAGAAACATGGAACTTCCAAAATTTCGTGACAGCGTGGACGGAATATAACATTGATACGAGTGTTTTCAACAGTTTGATCGTAACAGTTGTTGGTGCGGTTTTGACGCTTGTTTTGGCGATTCCGACTGCCTATGCGCTTGAGCGGATCCGCTTTAAAGGGAGCAACTTTTTATTCACATTATATATTTCTGCGATGATGATTCCGATGGTACTCGGCTGGATTCCACTGTTTTTCCTGCTGGGGCAGTTCAATCTTCTGGATAATATTTTCGGGCTTGCGATTGTATATGCGATCAGCCAGCTGCCGTTTTCGATTTTTGTCCTGACGAGTTTTATGAGTACAATACCGAAATCATTGGAAGAATCTGCAGCAATGGACGGCATGTCGCCGTACGGTGTGCTGTGGAAAATTATCACACCGCTTTCCATGTCCGGTATCATTACAGTGACCATCATGAATGCCATCCAATTTTGGAACGAGTACTTTATGGCCCTGATTTTTTTACAGACGGAAGAAAATTATACGTTGGCACTGGCGATTGACTTTATCAGCAGTGAAGCGCAGTATACCAATGCATGGGGAACACTGTTTGCAAGCTTGGTGATTGCGATTGTTCCGGTCATCATTTTGTATTCGATATTCCAGCAGCGAATTGCAAAAGGGATGACAGAAGGGGCGATCAAAGGTTAATACAGAGCTCAGACTCGGAGAAATCGGCGCTTCAGCTGATGTCAGGGTTGAAAACTTTATCCAAAATGAATCAGTTAAAGAGGTGTCCAGCGTTTTCGAAACGTGGCATCTTTTTATTTGTTCAAATTGCCGTGGGAGGCAAAAAAATGGTGTCCCGGACGAAGCGGGGCACCCAAAATAAAAAGGGGGAATCTTTCAACTTATTTCCATCATAATCCAATTATGTCCAAACGTCCATCCAACTTCATGATTAAAAAAGTTGTGCAAGTGCTGTCAAGCGATGTCGAATGACCCGGTCGTAAAGTTTGATAAATAGAAATGAAGCGGGGGGGACCGATGTGGCTGAGAAATTGAATTTGGCTGAAGTTGTCACAAAATCGACTGAAGTTCGCCCAAAATCGGCCGAAGCTGTCACAAAATCGACTTAAGTTCACAATGTTTCGGCTGAAATGTTCACAATACATTCGGTAAACTTGCTGGAAGCAAATGGCTGTTGTCTGTATCAGGTCAAAAAAGAGATGCACTGCCCTCATGGCGGATCCTTCTGCGTTCAAAGATTTTTATCAGCAGTCTCACGCTTCCCCTTTGTCCGTCCCTGAAGATTGCTACCTTTGCCATAAAATGTTTATACTAATGGTATTATGCAAGATAAAGAGGTTTTGAGATGATGGGGAATGCGTTGTTGAAACATAAATGGGTCGTATGGGCGTTAGTATTGCTTATTACGGTCATTTGGGGCTATGCATGGGTGTTCATGAAAGCTTCACTTAACTTTATGGGGCCATTCACGTTTTCAGCGTTTCGTTTTGGCACGGGCGCGGTGACTCTGCTGCTGGCTGTGTGGCTTTTGAAAGCAGGCAAGCCACCAAGACGTATGTGGAAACATTTAATCGTCGTCGGACTGCTGCAGACAACTATTGTATTTACGTTTGTGATGTACGGCATGCAGTTTGTCGATGCCGGAAAATCGTCTGTCCTGCTCTATTCGATGCCGCTCTGGAGCAGTCTGTTTGCCGTGAAAATTCTGGGTGAAACAATCACAACGGGAAAAGTCATTGGACTGGTGGTCGGCATGTTTGGTCTGATCACGATTCTGGGCTGGGATATTTTCTTCGTTCAGGATCCGGCCATCATTTTCGGTGAAGTGCTGA
Source organism: Lentibacillus sp. (assembly GCF_035301925.1). Classification (GTDB taxonomy): domain Bacteria; phylum Bacillota; class Bacilli; order Bacillales; family Amphibacillaceae; genus Lentibacillus. Next base: position 45,583 of record NZ_DATGTI010000105.1, read on the forward strand.
TTATCGTCGCAGCGGTTGCATGGGCTGCTTCGAATGTCTATTATCGGATCAAACTCGAGGGGATGACGCAGCTGCAGGTGTCCGCTTATCAAATGCTGTTCGGGACGATTGGAATCATCACCGCAACACTGTTTGCCGAATGGGGCGATCCTGTCAAGCTGACCGGTGAGAGCATTTTTTACATACTATTTACGGGCGTGCTTGCGTCAGCATTATGTTTTACCGTCTGGTTTATACTGCTCAGTGTGATTGATATGGTGACCGCCACATTGTCAACGCTCCTGGTTCCGGTGTTCGGTCTGTTTTTCGGCTGGCTGATCTTGGGAGAGGAACTGACGAACGGCATCCTGATCGGGTCAGGGATGATCATTGCTGGGATTGGCGTTGCCCAGATTTTTGGGAAGAAGAGATCCCGGCGTTCAGCATATCGCCCTTAATGAGGCTAAAGAAGCCGGGCGAAATTCTTACAAATTAAGGGAATTCACAGTTTCCCCGATTGCATAACTGCATAATTGATAGAGGACAAAATCTGAGATGCTGTCGTCAAAAGTTGGTTTTTTGTGACAGCATCTTTTTGATTTATAGGAATAATAGTCCGATTGCGATTGGGATGAAGCTGTAAAATAGAATCAGCACACAGAAGCCCATGATGTCACGGACTTTCAACCCTGCAATGGCTAAGAGCGGTAAGGCCCAGAACGGCTGGATCATGTTCGTCCATGCGTCACCCCACGCAACGCCCATTGCGGTTTTCGCTGTATCGGCACCAATCTCGAGAGCGGCCGGGACCATAATCGGCCCTTGGACTGCCCACTGGCCGCCACCGGATGGGACGAAGAAGTTGACGATACCGGCACTGATAAATGAGAACAGTGGCAGCGTCACTTCATTTGAGATGCTCACAAACCACATGGACATTTCCTGTGACAGCCCTGATTCAACCATCATCCCCATAATCCCTGCATAGAATGGGAATTGGATGATGATCCCGCCAGCGTTTTTGACAGCTTTTGTAACACTGTTCAAAAAGCGGCGTGGTGTTTTGTGAAATAGAATCCCCAGAAATAAGAAAATGAAGTTGACGATATTGAGGTTCAGGTCAAACCCATTTTGTACGAAATGAAAAATAATAAATCCAAGCCCCATCAGCCCGATAATGAGTGATATGATCCGGCTGTTCTCCAAACGCTCGGCTGGTGTTTGCTCGCCCGTCGGCTCCGGTTCCTCTTCAACAGCCTCATAGTCCTTCGTGTCCCAAGTTGACGCGTCCGTGTTGGTAAAAGGATCGCGCGCTTTCATCAAATACCAGTTAAGAAATGGTAACGTCAAGAGCAGGAATAGGACAATAAATAGATTATAGCTGCTGAAAAGTGTTTCCGTAACCGGTACAGTGCCAATCGCATCCATTAAAAAGTGGTCTTCAGTCGCGATCAACAGTGGAATCGATCCGGAAAGCCCGCCATGCCAAAGTAGAAATCCGCTGTATGCACTGGCCACCAGCAAGCGGTAATCGACTGATGTGACGCGCCTTGCCACGTGGATGGCGAGCAGGGCACCGACAACGAGTCCGAAACCATAGTTGATGAGACACGCAATGGATGCCACAAAAGTCACGAGTAAAATTGCCTGCCCGGGTGTGTTAGCCAGTGTGCTGATTTTCTGCAAGATGTTACGGACGAACGGCGTGCTTGCCAGAATATATCCCGTCACGACAATCAACGTCATCTGCATGGCAAATTCAAGCAGATCCCAAAAGCCGGTGCCCCAGTATTCAACCATCTCAACAGGCGAACTGCCCATAACGCCCATCCCCAACAGAAATACCACAATCGTCAGGATAACAGCGAAAAGAAAGGCATCCGGCAAGTACCTTTGCACCATCCGGTCAAAAAAGGATGTGATGGCTTTCAATTTTAAGTCCTCCTTTCATTTGTAAGCGTTTTAACAAACATCTATTAAACTAGCAGAAAACACAGCATCTAGTCAAATCGAATTGTTTCATTTGTATGAGAAGAGTCTTGAATGGTGACATATGAATCCACTGCTTTTTCCATAGACATTGCCAAGCTGCAGACGTACAATAGAAGAAAGTCGAAAAATGCGGGTGATGACAATGCAAACGCAGGTCTTCAAAAAAGTGCAGGAGGCCAGCTATTTAACAGCCGATAAAGCGTGGAGCTATCGGGCGATTTTGCGCTATTTTTATGTGCAGCATGAGCGCATGCGGGAATTTCTTTTTCCGGAAGAAATTTTTGCGCATCTGAAGGATTTGGACGGTTTTCAGGACTATACGGAAGACCAGCTGCACCAGGATCTTGACCAGCTGGAAAAATGGAACAATCTGGTTGCACGGCAGGAAGTGAGCCGGGCAAGCACGATTGAAGAGTTCAAGAAAAAACGCTACCGCTATCAATGCACACCGTATACAATCGAGTTTGAACGGATGCTGCAGCAGATGGAAAAAGGCGGCGATGTATTTGGCGGCTCGCTTGAACGAAAGGAATTTGAACGACTCTACCAGGAACTCTTAAAAGTGGAGGAAATTATTAAAAAAGAAGACGTTCCACCACCTGACGAATGCTCACAGCTTTGGAACGATATTTTCGCCTATTTCCGTTCCATTAACCAAAACACGTCGGATTACATGGCCCACATTAACAGCGAAGAAGCTGAGGAGCGCATGCAGACAGAAGCATTTCTCGCCTATAAAGATCAATTCACCACTTATTTGCGCGATTTCATTATTGGGCTTCAGCAGACGGCCCTGAAAATTCAGCAGCTTCTGGAGACAATCAGTATTCCACAGCTGACCCCACTGATCAAAAATGTTGTGATCCACCAGCAACATGTTCCGCGTTTTGAGGATGTTGGACTGGATGAACAGGAACTCATCAAAGACCAGGAGGAAAAGTGGCGCAGTTTATGTGAATGGTTTCTTGGCAATGCACATGGGGAGAGCAATTTGGACATGCTGCAGACACGGACAAATGAGCAAATCCGCCGCATCACACGGATTGTGCAGCGACTCGGTGAACGCCATCACTATTTTCGCAGCCGTAAAAAAGATTACCTGCATCTGGCAAAATGGTTTGATTCGTTCGATGATGTCAAACAAGCACATGAACTGTCCGCTGTTGTGTTCGGCGTGTTTCATACACGGCACTTATTCAGTGATCACGTCCCGACCGACGATATTTATACCGATATTTGGGATGAAGCCCCGATGGAACACGAAACGAAGCCGCGTATCCGAAATTACCGTGAAAAAACCCGTCCAGGTGCGATCATTAGTCAGACAGAGCGGAAGGAAGCAGCACGTGCTGAGCATTTGCGGAACAAACAGCTGGAACAGGAGACGCTGGAAAAATACATGAGCGGGAATGAAATCCGGCTGAAAGAATTGCAGATAGTGGAACCGTATGTACGGAAGATGCTGTTAAGCTGGGTCGGTAAAGCAATGGCGAGCAAAGACAGGACGTTTAAAACGGAATACGGCCGGCAAGTGAAAATCATCATGCACCAGGACGAGCGTGTGGTGCTGCATGCGGAAGACGGCGACATCGAGATGCCTGCCGTGACATTCCGGTTTTTGGATGAGGTGAACGTATAAATGGAAACGAATCAATTTGATGAAAAAGCTGAAAAAGCACTGGGCTTGCTGTTGGAAAAATTTTGGGTGCTCCGGCTGCATGAACCGGAATTATATCAAATGATCCGTGAACGTGAAAAAGTGCTGAAACGGTATGTGGACGATAAGCTGGGGTTTGAGCTGATCGTCCATCAGCATTTTATTAAACTGGAGAAAATACCGGTTGAGGCGAAAAGCTGGATGGGGATTCAGGATTTTCAGGAGCCGCGTGACTATGCCATGTTTTGCTGTGCGCTGGCATTCACCGAAAATCGTTCGGTCGATGAACAGTTTTTGCTGTCCGATATTTGTGAGGAGATAAAAGATTTGTATCCGGGCGAATTTCCACTTGACTGGACGAACTATAACCATCGCCGCTCGCTCGTCCGGGTGATTAAGGTGCTGGAAAAACTATCAATCCTTAAGTCGGTCGAAGGTGAAATTGACCATTTTACCATGAATCAGGAACAGGAAGTGTTGTATGAAACGACCGTTTACGCACGTTATTTCATGCGTTCTTATCCGAAAGATTTATTCGAATATGATACGGCGGAAGCTATTTTGGCGAGTGAATGGGAGCGGCACGAAGCAGATGAACGACGTAAGCGGGTTTACCGTAAACTGTTTCTTTCGCCAGTGGTGCACCGTGAAGGTGAAGATGATGCTGATTTTGCCTATATCCGCAACTTCCGGAACCGGCTTCGTGAGGACATTGAAGCACACAGTCAATTCAGGCTTGAAGTCTTCAAAAGTGCCGCGCTGCTTGTGGCCGAGGAAAAGAAACAGGAATTAACGCTTTTTCCCGATCAAAAAGCGATTATGGATGTGGCGCTGCATATTGCAAGTTTCCTGAGAAGACAGGATTCCTATCAGCCGGATGAACTTGGTACGATCCGGATTTCAAGGATTGCACTTGAAGAAATCGTCGCCAATGTCCGAGAGATTTACGGAAAGGGTTGGAGCAAACACTATCGCGAAGCATCCATTTCGACGATCACAAACGAGCTGGTCGATTTATTGTTTGATTGGGAGATGCTCGAAATCGAACCGGTCACACATGCGTATGTGATCAAACCGTTATTCGGACGGGCGACAGGACATTATCCGAAAGACTTTTTGGACAGTGAGGATGAGGCACATGAACAAAAATCATAAATGGAAAATGAATCGGGCAGGGCTGTTGAACTTCTGGTATTATGATGACGAAATTTTTGACTTTGCGGATGGAAAACTATTGCTTCGCGGCTCGAACGGCTCGGGGAAATCCGTGACAATGCAAAGCATACTGCCGGTTTTATTGGATGGAAAAAAATCACCCGACCGGCTCGATCCATTCGGGTCACGGGCGCGGAAAATGGAAGACTATCTGTTAGGGGAAAAAGACGTCGTTGACCGGGATGAACGGACCGGCTATTTATTCCTTGAATATAAGCGTGAGGATACCAATCAATACATCACAACCGGCATCGGGCTGCAGGCGCGCCGGCATAAGAATATGAATTTCTGGGGATTTGTCATGACCGATAACCGCCGTATCGGAAAAGATTTTGCCCTTTATGAAATGGAACATAATGGTGGTGAGAAACAGCGGATTCCACTGTCACGTGTACAGCTGGAAAACCGGATCGGGACAGGCGGGCAGGTCGTTCGGACACAGGGCGAATATATGAAACTCGTCAACAAGCATATTTTTGGATTTGACGACTTGGAAGCCTATGACGATCTTATCAAACTATTGATTCAGCTGCGCAGTCCGAAATTATCCAAGGAATTCCGCCCGACTGCCATCTATGAAATTCTGGAAGCATCCCTGCCGCCGCTGACCGATGATGATTTGCGCCATTTGTCCGATACGATCGAGCATATGGACCAGACGAAACAACAGATTGAGCAGCTGGAACGGGAACAGACGGCACTGGATAAATTGCTGAAGCGGTATGATGGGTATAATCAATACAAATTAGCTGACAAAGCTTACAACTATGTGGAAGCCAAAAAGCGGTATAACAAGGAAAAGAAGGTATTTTCCGACAAGCAGGAAAAGGAACGAGAACTAGTAAACGACATCAATGCGCTTGAAGCGCGGAAGCGGGAGCTCGATCAAACACATAGCGTGCTGGAGCAGAAACGTACCCGCCTGCAAAGCCATGAAGTATGGAATCTGGAAAAAGAACGGACCGATGAACTGGAGGCATTAAGTGATCTTCAGAAAGATTATGGCAAAAAAGATAAAACCCTGACAGAGAAGAAACAGCAAGAGCTATCCACCAAAGAAAAACAACAGCAGCTTGATGCCGAACTTGACGAACTGGACCGTGAGCTGGCTGACAGGCTTGATTATCTTGATCATGATGCAGACGATGCTTCCTTTATGCAGCACAGCATTAATAAAGATGATTTTCAGCGCCATAAAGACACGGATCATGATTTTGCCATCTGGAAAAAGGAAGCGGAACAACATTATCAAGCGATCGAGTCCATTACAGACCAGCTGCGCGAATATGAACAAATGAAGCAAAAGATATCCGAACTCGACGGTGACATCGCCTCCACCAGAATGGCTATGGATACGCTGAAACAGGAAGAACAGGACTGGCTGGGGATTTTTGAAAAGGACAAGCAGGATAAACTGTCGGAAATTCATACGTGGGCAGAGCAGCATGCGTTTTTGCCGATCAGTGATGACGTACTAAAGCAGACAGCTCGTGATATGTACCGCTTATATGAGCCTGTCAGCTATGAAACGATCCGGAGTCCTTTTGTCGAAGCGGCAAACGATTATCAGCTGGAAATCAATAAACAGATTGCGTTAAAAGACAGCCGGATTACGTCGCTTAATGAAGATGTTCGGGCAAAAGAACTGGCGTTGGATGAATTAAAAGCAAAGCGTGATCCCGAGCCGCCGAACCAGCAGGAAGTGACACGTGAAGCACGTGAAAAGCTGGCGGAAGCGGGACATACTTTTGTGCCGTTTTATGAAGCGGTCGAATTTCAGGCGCATGTTCCGGACGATGTGCGCAGGCAGATGGAAGCAGCACTGATTGATACAGGTCTTTTGGATGCGTTGATCACGAATGAAGCGGTACCGATTCAGCATGACCGGATTTTGGAAGCCAGCCCGCACATGATGGCGCACACGCTTGCTGATTATTTGCAGCCTGATTTGGATGATGATTCAGCTTTAAGTCCGGTGAAAGTCGATGAGGTGCTCAGGAGTATCCTGGTTGATGATGATGCTGACAGTGCCGCCATCAACGGTGATGGCACATACCGGATTGGCCTGATGCATGGGCATGCCGTACCGGTTGAGCAGGTGCGGTTCATCGGCCGGAATGCCCGCAAACGGTACAGGCAGGAACAAATTGATCAATTATTGGCTGAAATCGAAACGCTTGAGGCTGAAAAACAAACGGCAGAACAGGCTATTGAGGCATTACGGATTGACATCAAGCGGGCTAAAGAAGCGCTTGCTCATTTCCCGAATGATGAGGACCTGTCGGAAAGCTTTTCCCATATAAAAGAGAAGCGGTTCGACATCAAACAATATGAAAAAAGGCTGCATGAACTGGATGAGCAAATGACCGGCATGAATCAGACGTATCGGGAAATCAAAAGTAAGCTGGACACGGCAACACGGGATTTCAATCTTGAATTTTCCCTTGAAGCATACCAGGAAGCGAAACAGATCATGCGCACGTATGAGAAAGGCTTGCATGGACTGATAAATGAGCATACCACATACCGCCATACAGCCCAGCATTTACAGCAGGCAACAGAACGGCTCGAGGAATTGGCTGCGGAAGTCGATGAAATGCAAGGGGAATTAAACGTACTGGCGGACAGACAATCACAGAAACAACAGAACATCGCTGAAATCGAAAAGCAGCTGGAATCCCATGGTGTGGCCGATATCCGCAAACAAATTCAAGAAGTTCAGGCGGATATCACCGCAACCAATCAGGCGCTTGATCAGATTAAAACGGATTTACCGCAAAAAGAAGCTAATAAAAATGTGCTGGCTGATGAAATGACGACAATCCAGCAGAAACTTGAGTTTTTGGAAAACATGATTGAAGCATGGAAAAAATCTTTTCAGCAGGAGGTCAGCCTCGGCTTTGTCGACATGCCGGAAGAGTCCGGGGGAACGGATGAACTGGCACAAACAATCGCCAAACAGTATAAAACATTTTTGAAGGAAAAAGATCCGTCCGCGATTGAAAGCCAGCTGACGAGCGCTTATTTTGAACAGCAGTCCAATCTGATGGAATATCGGATGACCGATACGGAAATACCTGCAGCAGATCATGACTGGATGCATAAGGACTGGACCGATGAGCAGCACATTCAAATCATGAACTTGCAGCAGAAAACAAAGCGGCGGAAGATCGAGCTTGATTTTCAGGGTAAGCGCGTGAGTCCGTACTTCGTTAAGGAAAAAGTTGAAAATGACCGGGCACAGCAGCAATCTATGCTTGATGATCAGGATCGTCAATTATATGAAGAAATTCTGTTTGATTCGGTCGGTAAAAAACTGCGCAGCCGTATTGCCAGGGCACAGGACTGGACTGAAAAAATGAATAAACTGATGACGGGCAGCGATTCCTCGTCAGGCTTGTCTTTTTCCATCAAATGGAAGCCGCGCACAGCGGAAACGGAAGCCGAGATGGATACGAAAGAACTTGTCGATTTGCTGCGGCGTGATGCACGTTTATTAAAAGAAGAAGATATCAATCAGGTGATCGAGCATTTCCGTTCCAAAATTGAACGGGCAAAAGAGCTTGTCGAAGTGAAAGGTGAAGGCAACACCTTGCTGCAAGTGCTGAAAGATGTGCTTGATTACCGGAACTGGTTTTCGTTTGTTTTATCATACCAGCGTGAGGGCGAACCGAAACGCGAACTGACGAATCATGCGTTTTATAAGTTCAGCGGTGGCGAAAAGGCTATGGCCATGTACATTCCGCTGTTCACGGCATGTTACTCGAGATATTTGGAAGCGGACGATACGGCGCCATATATCATTTCATTGGATGAGGCGTTTGCCGGGGTTGATGAGAACAACATCAGGGAAATGTTCGAGATTGTCGAGGAGCTCGGATTCGATTACATCATGAACTCGCAGGTGCTCTGGGGTGACTATGATACGATTTCGTCACTCGCCATCTGTGAACTTGTCCGCCCGAAAAACGAGGGCTTTGTTACCGTCATCCGCTACCATTGGGACGGAAATACACGGCACCTGGTTGTTGATGCGGAAGATGAAATTGCGGCGACTGAGTCGTAAAAGGAGTACGTTATGGATAAGGAATTACAAGATGCCGTTTCATTTTTTAATAGTGAAACGGCCTATAAGAAATTGTTCAGGGAGTTTAAAAAGAAATATGAATCACTGGGGAGAATCGGCGGAACCGTTCCAACCAGACTGTTTACCGAAGACGAACTGGAGGTAATTGGCAGCTTTTTTGGGATACCTGGGTCGAAAATGGCCGCAAAAGGATCCATTTCTATTGAGGGGTTTGAACGACAACTGGAAAACACCCGCTTCAGTGATATTGGCTTGAAGCAATTGCTTGATGCGTTTTTTGGTGAAGAGATTATTTCCAACAAACAGCGGAAGCAGGAGAAAGAAGCGAATTTGCGCAGGTTTGTGGAAGATCTTAAGGAGCGGTATGGTCGGTTGGCATTTTGGTTTGATTTTTTGCTGGAAAACGCCGGTGAGGTTCGCTGGATTTGGACGCTAATCGAACGGGAGCCGGACTGTTTTGCGGAGATGGCTGGCCGGCTGCGTGATGCTTGGAGTCGACTGCCAGCGTCACCGGAGCGGCTGCCGATGTTCAGCCAGCGCGTGACAGGTGATCCGCATGCGTTTGACTTGCAGACAGACCAGGGGAAATTGTGGCTGAACGTATTGGCTGTCGAAGCCGGTCAGGCTGTTCCTTCAAACACGGAGGCTATTAATGAGTTGCTGCAGCATTATAACATCTATCGTGATGATCTGCTGAATTATGTCACCTGTGCAGGGCTTTATGCTGAGACAGAAGATGGCATGCATCCTGTGTGGAAAGCCGCGGTTCGTGAAAATACCGTACAGATTGTACCGATTCGGGAGCTTGTTGTTTTGACGAATATTTATCCAGCTAGCGGATCAGATGTCTGGATTGTGGAGAACTCCGGTGTTTGTGCGACATTGCTGGATTATCGGCCGGGTGTCCCAATTGTCTGTACCAATGGCCAGTTCACGCTGGCTGCATTGATGCTGCTGGACAGGCTTGTGGAGTCGGGATGTGTCTTGCACTATGCAGGTGATTTCGACCCGGAAGGTTTGGGCATGGCGCAACGGCTGCTGGAGCGGTACCCAACAGGATGTGTCAAATTATGGCATATGGATCGGGAAGCATACGTCGCAAGCAATCCGGTGATAAAACTGTCCGAGGAGCGGTTGGAGAAGTTGAATCGGATTGAGCATGAGGCGCTGGCGGAAGTGGCTGAGGTAATGTATGAAAAAGGCAAGGCTGGCTATCAGGAAGCGCTGGTGGAACAGATGGTGGAAGATATAAAATGGTGAATTTGAAAAATAAATCAAAGCCTTTGTGATAAGATTATCAATAAGTATACACCCATCCCTAAACATTCACCCGCCCCCACCCGATATAATAGGAAACGGCAAAATCCATGACGATATTAATATAACAATTAACTCCAGAGGTGAACAATATGCGAATTGGCGGTCTGGCATCAGGTATGGATATTGATAAGATGGTTAATGACCTGATGAAGGCGGAGCGGATGCCGCTGCAGAATATGGAACAGGATCGTACGTGGCTGACGTGGCAGCGTGATGCGTACCGCGAAGTGAATAAAAATTTAATGGAGTTCCGCTCACAGCTGACGGATATGAAGATGTCGACTACATTCCGGGCACGGACAACTTCTTCAACGAATAGTGATCTTGTTACGGCAAGTGCTACCAGTGCGGCAAGTCAGTCGTCTTACAACATATCGGAGGTTAGTCAGCTTGCAAGTGCTGCGACGAAGGTGAATAATAATAGTATTTTTGATACCAATGACCCATCTTCTATTGATACGAGCAAAAGTCTTAAGGAACTGGAATCGAAATTTGTTTACAGCTCTTTTGATTGGAAGCAGGGCAGTGTCAAGTCAGAATCCATCTCAGTAAAATCGGACAACAATCAGTTTTCGCTTAATTTGCAAGCAGGTACGAACATAACTGCTTTAGATAATATGTCGGTTCGGGTCGGTAATGAGTATTATACGGCAGTGAAAAAGGATCCGGGTAAAACGATAGATGATTATGATTTGGCTGAAAATGAAGTATTGGTCGATATCGGCACAGGTGAATTAACGTTTAAAGACAATTTGTCCAAGGGCTCGGACATAGAAGTTAAATACGTTACAGATTATCAAGTAGATACGATGACGACACCTGAAGAAGGAACGACGATTAAGCTTTCGAATGAACAGATAAGTAAAGGAAGTGTCTCATTAACGATAGGTGATGACGATAACTATACGATAAATGACTCGGGAAAGGTCATTAATGACGGAGTTGAGGTCGGAACCATTAACTATGATAAAGGCATCATAACGATGAACGATGAGCACGCTATAGCTGCTGATACGGAAGTTAAGGTTAAGTACAACTATGACTATATCAACTTCGGGATAGGTGCGCATACCGAAGAAGGATTCAAAGATGAAATTTTCAACATTAAAGCCAGCCAATCATTTGATTCCATGGTCAGTGAAGTCAATCGGGCAGACAATGGTGTCAGCATGTTTTATGACGAGATGACAGGTCAGATATCGTTAACACGGACGGAAACAGGTAATTTTAACGATAGTGGAGATGAAATTAAAACGTCAGGTGACTTTGCAATAAACCAACTAAATTTTAGTGATACGACGGAAGAAACCGGCGGACAAAATGCAAAATTCACTCTAAACGGCTTGACGACAGAAAGAACTTCCAACTCATTTGAAGTTTCCGGCGTAACGTTTAATCTGAAACAAGAATTCAGCGGTGAAAATGTAAGGGTGAATATCACCAATGACACGGAAGCGGTTTTTGAAAACATCAAAGGGTTTGTCGAAAAGTATAATGAGCTGATTGGAAAAATACAGGACAGGCTGCAGGAAGAGCGGCACCGGGATTATCGACCACTTACGGATAAACAGCGGGAAGCCATGACTGAAAGACAGCAGGAATTATGGGAAGAAAAAGCAAAGAGTGGCATGCTGCGTCGTGATCCCATTTTATCGGGTGCGCTAAATGATATGCGGCGTGACTTTTATACACAGGTTGAAAACAGCGGAATACCGTCCGGGTATGATCAGCTTGCCAGTATAGGTATCAACACAACGTCCAATTATCTTGAAGGTGGAAAACTGGAGATTAACGAAGCGGAATTAAAGTCTGCCATTCAGGATAACCCGGAAGCTGTTGAAGAGCTATTCACGAGTGAAGGATCTTCCTACAATGAAAAAGGAATTCTGCAGCGCATGACGGATTCTGTTAACCAAGTGATGGATCAGATAACGGAAAAAGCAGGTAACTCGTTGATGGCAGAAAACCAGTACACAATGGGCGAGCGTCTGGATAATATGAATGAACGTATCAGTGCATTTGAAGACCGCTTAGTCCAAATAGAAAACCGTTATTGGCGTCAGTTCACCCAGATGGAGAAAGCGATCCAGCAAATGAATTCACAGTCTAATTTCCTCATGCAAAATTTTGGTTGACCTTAAATAATAGTAAAGCCTCATTCGTCTTAGTGAATGGGGCTTGATAACTTGATATACACACAAAACGAGGGTTTAAAATGGAAAAATATATCGATGTCATGAAACAGGTTTCAGACCTACTGGAAACTGTCGACGAAGGCCTGCAGCATACACAAACATTGCTGAAACAAGGGAAATTTGAAGCGAGCATTTCTTTATTCAGCGATATTGTCCAGGCATTCTCGACGATTGAAAAATCTGTGCTTAACTTGCCGGAAGCATTATTGACAGAAAAAATGAAGTCTTTAACGGAGAAAGTCAGAAATGCGCTGGATAAGGCTGTCGAAGCATATGAGACAGCAAAATATGATGATGTCCGGGAATTACTGCAGTTCACATTACTGCCGGCTTTTAACAGTTGGAAAGAGGTATTGGATAGCAAATTTACACCGTATGTTGTTTCTTGAGAAAATAGTAGCATAAAATTATGAAAATCAATTGGCAGTATTAACAGTTGGTATTCAAAAATTTGCCGTCTTATCCGATGGGACGACAGTCGGAAATCCAAAGTTCCTCTTGAAAGAAGAAAAGAAATTGAAACGAGCGCAAAAGAAACTTTCCAGCATGAAGCAAGGCTCAAATAATTGGAAAAAACAACGTCAAAAAGTGCAGCAGTTGCACGTAAAAATTGCTAATCAGCGCCGTGACTTTCTCCATAAATTAAGCTACCGTCTTTCAAAAACTTAATTTGTTTTTGTAGAAGACCTGATGATCCAAAATATGATGAAAAATCGTCATTTGGCAAAGGCGATTCATGACGCCGGGTGGGGTGCTTTTTGTAATATGCTCGCATACAAATGTAACAACAACGGTGGAGAACTTGTAAGAATTAAACCGCATTATACCAGTCAGGATTGTTCCGGCTGTGAGGCGCGTGTGAAAAAATCTCTGTCTGTCAGAACTCATGTATGCAAGTCATGCGGCACCATTTTAGACCGCGACCATAATGCCGCCATCAATATTGAAAAAGTTGGACTGGCTCTTTTGGGTCTGTGTCCAACCGCATAAATAAATTGTTCCAACTGTAGGGCAAGGTCCTGTCCGATCAGTATAAACAAAGCCCTTGGAGATGATGTAAGACTCAGTTCAATAGAACAAAGCGATTGTCTATGAATAGGGAAGCTCCATCAAAATCTTTGATTTAGGTGGAGAGGTTCACCACCTGGTCCTAATTATGCTACATTATACATATCAACCATTAAATCGGAGGTACATATATGAATTCATTGTTAAAAGATAAAAATATCGTTGTGATGGGTGTGGCAAATAATCGTAGTATTGCCTGGGGCATTACGAAATCGCTTCATAATGCCGGTGCGAATCTTATTTTCACCTACCGTCAGGAGCGTTCCAAGCAGAAATTGGAGAAGCTTTTGGACAAAAATGATATCGAACCTCAGTTGGTTGTTTCCTGTGATGTGGAGGACGATGACAGCATCATCAATGCATTTCGGGAAATCGGCGACAATGCTGGCACCATTCACGGCTTGGTCCATTCGGTTGCATTTGCGAATACTGATGAACTGAAAGGTGATTATGTAGATACATCCCGTGAAGGTTATCTGATGGCGCAAAATATCAGTTCCTACTCACTTGCTGCCGTAACCCGTGAGGCGCGCAAGTACATGACAGAAGGCGGCGGTATCGTCACTCAAACATACCTTGGATCCGAACGCGTTGTCCCAAACTATAATGTGATGGGGGTTGCCAAGGCGGCACTGGAAGCAAGCGTGCGTTATCTTGCTGAAGATGTCGGTAAAGATGGCATCCGTGTCAATGCTGTCTCAGCCGGGCCTATCCGTACATTATCGGCCAAGGGCGTCTCGGGCTTCAACGAAAAAATGTCGGTCGTGGAGGAAAAAGCACCGCTTCGCCGGCAGGTCGATCAGGATCAGGTCGGGGATGCGACACTGTTTTTACTGAGTGACTTGGCACGCGGTGTCACTGGTGAAGTGCTGCACGTTGACTCCGGATTTCATATTGTGACAGGTGCTTGACCCTTGTCATTATAGGCGGGCATTCCTACAGGGAGTGCTCGTTTTTTTATGTCTTAAAGTCACGAATAAGGACACTTGCGCTTTTGAACCTTTTATCCCCTAAATGAATTACAAGCCACTAAACCGTTCTGCATATTATACGATACAAGCATACATCTCACTTCTTTGTCTATCCGCTATTAAATGCAGCTTCAAAAAGGCAATGAACAAAAATGCTACTAAAGGCTCAGCAAAGATTTGTACCAGAAAGTAAAATACAAACATTCGTTCGTATTTTTAGTATTAATTGTGCTATACTACCAAACAAGAGCTGTTCTCCCGGGCGGATAAACGGCTGAAGCATCCCTGCCGTCAAAGGGGGTGAGGCTTCTGAGTATGTTTGAAGTATTCATGGTACTGATTGGTTTCGGTACCATGTTGATAGGATTGCTCGCGCTAATCGTGGACTTGATCAACAGAAAATAGACCCCTCGGAATCCTGAGACGGAACAAAAGAGAGGTCTATTCATGAAAAGCCGTCCCGCTGCGGGAACAGCTTACCCGACCACAGTGCATGCTGTGGTCTTATTAATATATGCAAATCTCTTCCTACATTATACCTAGAAGTGGTGATTCTGAAAAGCGAAAAGAATAAGGTTTAATGGTGTATATAAGCAATATGTAAAACAACATCATAATGTTATGAAGAAAAAAGTTCACAAAAAGTTCAAAAATTATTATAAAAATAAAAAGCATCAAAAAATAGTCTATTTTCCACCAAACATTGACTTGATATTACACGAATCGACATCGTTCTTAATTAAAATTGGTTGAATTTTCAAAGTTCGACAAAATCAGTCAAGGGCAGTCACTTATTGACCAGTGTGTATAATAGAAGAGAACATGAAATAAAAAGGGGGGAGAAATGTTGTGTAATGATGAATGGAAAAGGAGTTCATTTTTAAACATAGTGCAACTGTATGAAAAAGAGCTTTTTTATTTTGTTGAAAAACTAGGACTTTCGAATTACTACGCTGAATATTTTCAAGAAGGCGTATATGGATTATGGGAAGCGTATAAATCATTTGATTCAACAAAAGGCGATTTTTCAGCATGGGTGAACAGTAAAATGACATTTAGAATGACAAATTATTTCTGGCAAAATAAATACCGTTTTCAACAGAGTCAAATGTTGTCCAATTTAATGCACTCAGGTACGGGAAACCGTTTGGCTGTCAATCATTCATATCATTGGAGCAAGATCCAGACGAAATTAACGGTTAACCAATGGAAATGGCTTCATTTTCACATCATTTCAGCGAACCCACCTGTACAAGAGCGCAGAACAGGAAGTGTGGAAAGGCTGTGAAAAACGGGGAAACACTAAGATAAAATGCAACTGAGTATTTCCCGGGCAATAGACCATACACAAATGGGCACTCGTTACTGTTGAAGCAGTTGTCGGGTGCCTTTTTAGTACTTTTGTCCTGAAATATCGTGATGAAACGCTAAAAGAATAAGCATATTTGACCGATATACCAAGTGAACGGCTTTTGCAGTCCTTTCCCGTGACACCGATTAATACATAGGCGTAGACCTTAGTCAATCTTTCCCATAGCAGCTTAAAAAATACCCGAGGGTTGTAACAGAAAGATAATTGATGACATACAGGGCTGTATGAACAAATCAGAAGTTAATTTATTTAAAGGGGGAAGAACATGTTTCGAAAGTTTAAATTCCGAAGTGTTAAAATCGGTTGGAAGTATGGTTTTATACTAATCTTGATTTTTGTTATGATCGGCGTTTCAACAGCAGTGGTTTCAAAGCTGATTGATGATATCGGTGATGATGTCGATGTCCTGGCAGAGGAAGGGGACCGGGCAATTGCACTGACGGAAATGGGATCTTTAATCCGTTCAAAAGGTATCCGGATTGCTAATTATCTGCAGGAACCTGACTCGGAGATCATTGAAGAATATGACCAGCAGCGAGAAACCCTCGATACTCTAAAATCCGAGATGGAGCCCCTGATGAACACACCGGAACAGCAGGATCTGTTTGAAAAGGTTGTGGCTAATGATGAACGGATGGATGAAATGTTCCATGAGTATATCATTACTGCCATTGATAATGATAAGCCGATGACTGCAGGGGATTACGTCACCCAGGCGGATAACATGCGTACAAAAACAATTGATTTGCTGGAAGATTTACGGACGATTGTCAACGAAGAACGTGATGCTTCGGTTGCCAATGTCATCGACAATCAGCAGCTTACATATATCGTTCAGGTGGCGTTGATTCTGACATCAATTATTATTGGCGGTCTCTTGGCATACTGGGCAAGCCGACGGGTTTCGCGCAACTTGCATAAAGTGGTGATGGTCAGTTCACGTATTGCTGATGGGGATCTAACGGTAAAACCCATCGATTACAAAGGTGATGATGAAATTGGAAAGCTGGCTTCTTCAGTTAATCAGATGAGCAAGAATCTCCGAAATATCATCCAGCAAGTATCGAATGTATCAGAAACCGTAAGCGGGCAGAGTGACGATTTAACCCATTCTGCAAATGACGTGAAGACAGGTTCCGAACAAATTTCTGCCACCATCGAAGAACTGGCATCAGGCTCCGAAACACAAGCTAACCATGCAAATGAGATGTCAGTGGCGATGAGCCGTTTTACGACAAAAGTTCAGGAAGCCAATGAAAAGGGCGAACAAATCCGAAACGCTTCCAGCGAGGTTTCTTCCATGACTGAAGAAGGCAGTCAATTAATGGAAACTTCTTCCGAGCAGATGGCAAAGATAGATCAGATCGTTAAAGATGCCGTGCAAAAAATGGAGCATCTGGATGAACAATCGCAGGAAATTTCCACACTTGTAAATGTCATTAAAGATATTGCTGATCAAACCAACCTGCTGGCACTAAATGCTGCCATTGAAGCAGCCAGAGCGGGGGAACATGGAAAAGGGTTTGCAGTAGTTGCCGATGAAGTACGGAAACTGGCTGAACAGGTATCTGACTCGGTATCAGATATAACGGGAATTGTTGCGAATGTCCAGGAAGAGTCAAGTCATGTAACCGAATCCCTGAAAAGCAGCTATCATGAAGTGGAACATGGTACACAGCAAATTAAAACAACGGAAGAAACGTTTGAAGGGATTAATTTGTTTGTGACTGAAATGGCCGGAACCATTCAGTCGGTATCCGATCATTTGGCTGATATGGCAGCCGGCAGTCAGCAAATAAACAGTTCGATTCAGGAAATTGCAGCGGTGTCAGAGGAATCTGCTGCCGGCGTTCAACAAGCGTCAGCGTCTTCACAGCAAACGAGCAGTTCGATGGAAGGTGTTGCAGCAAGTGCAGAAAATCTTTCCATATTAGCAGAGGAGTTAAACGGGCTGGTCAGCCGATTTAAGCTATAGGGCACAAGATGTAATTTGAAGCATTTGTTTAGGATCAATTGAAAGAAGTGATCACAAAAAAGGAGATCTCTATTATTCGGCAGGGGATCTTCTTTTTTCTTTGATTGATCTGATGTGCTAGATTGATCTGATATGCTATATTGGACTATAGACTTTCAGAAGCTTTCCGCGGGACAAAACTATCGGATTTGTCGATTCGTCATGCTTTTCAATATTTCAAGTGTCAGAAAGGATTTTCAGACAATGGTCAACGAGGATTCGAAAAAACTATATCGATTTCTGCTGGTCGCAGGGATTGTCATTGTGGCATTCAATCTGCGTCCGGCGATTACATCTGTCGGTCCGCTGATCGGTATTATCCGAGATGATATCGGGCTGTCAAACTGGAGTGCAGGGTTACTGACCAGTTTGCCGCTGATCGCTTTTGCGCTCATGTCACCAGCAGCTCCAAAACTGGGCAACCGGTATTCGAATGAACGGATATTGTTATTAGGCCTTATTCTGCTATTTATTGGGATTTCTGTCCGTTCCATTTCAGTGATCGTCCTTTTGTTTATCGGAACGTTATTTGTCGGGCTGGGAATTGCGATTTGCAACGTGCTTTTGCCCGGTGTGATTAAAGAAAAATTTCCGGCAAAGGTCGGCTTAATGACGAGTGTGTACTCGACGGCCATGGGGGTTTTGGCAGCGTCAGCTTCAGGGCTGAGCATTCCGTTTGCTCAAGGCCTTGATATGGGGTGGCAACTGGCATTGCTTGTTTGGGCAATCCCGGCTGTTCTGGGAATAATCGTTTGGATGTATCTGTCCCGAAAAGATGAATCGGATGATGAGTCTGACATTAGATATGTGAGCACGGGAGATAATCAGATGTGGAAATCACCACTTGCCTGGCAGGTTGCTTGTTTTATGGGATTGCAGTCATTTTTGTTTTATGTGACGATTTCATGGCTGCCGGAAATTTTACATGATTACGGCGTCTCGATGACAACGGCGGGATGGATGCTGTCATTTGCCCAATTTGTCGGGCTGCCTGCCAGCTTTATTGTTCCAGTTTTGGCCGACCGGCTGCGTTCGCAGCGCAGTATTGTGTTTGTCATGTTTCTGTGTGCATTTGTCGGTTATGGCGGATTGCTGATTGGTGAATCGTATACCGTTATGGTGATTAGTACGATTCTCATTGGAATTACATTAAGTGGTGTGTTTGCGCTTGCACTGACTTTTTTGGGAATGCGCGCACGCAATGCCCGGGATGCTGCGGCATTATCCGGAATGGCACAGTCGCTTGGATATACGCTGGCAGCAGTTGGGCCGATGTTTATCGGCTACTTGTATGATGTGACCCACGAATGGTCGATACCGCTCATGACATTGATGGGTGTTGCCATTTTAGTGATGACGTTTGGCATGGGTGCCGGGCGCGATCGGTATGTGTTGGATTGATTTTAATTGGATGTGACATAGATGCAGCATGAAGCCTATACGATTAAAAATTTATATTTTTGGCGGATTACGCTCAGCCTGGCATTGGCATCATTTTTTGTTTTTGCGGGGATGTATGCCGTACAGCCGCTTTTCCCGCTTTTTGTAAAAGAATTCGGCGTGTCGGTTTCTGCTTCAGGGCTGGCACTGTCGATGACAATCATTGGCCTGATTGCCGGGCTGATTGTGCTTGGGTTTTGGTCCGATCGCAGCGGGCGTACGATTTTTATTAAACTATCACTTGCAGGTGCCTCGATTCCGTTTCTAATCATACCTTTTTCGGACTCGTTTCTGCTGCTGCTTGTTTTGCGGCTTGCGCAAGGGTTCGCGCTTGCGGGCCTTCCGGCGGCTGCATTAGCCTATTTGAATGAAGAGATTGATAGGCGCAGTGTGCATGTGGCAACAGCGCTGTACATATCAAGTAACGCACTTGGCGGCATGGTTGGACGCGTGATGACCGGCTATATCACCGACCATTTTTCATGGGAGATTGCTTTTTACGTGCTTGCGGTGATTGGTTTGGTCGTTTTGGCAGCGGTTATGTTCATGCTGCCGCAATCCCGTTTTTTCACACCGAGCCCATTGCCGTTTTCAAGTGATCTGAAGGCGTTTGTCTTTCATTTGAAAAATCCGGCATTACTGCTGATCTTTGGTCTTGGGATTGTTTTGCAATTATCATTTACCGGCATTTGGACGTATTTGCCGTTTTACCTTAAAGCACCACCGTTTTCGCTGTCACTGGAAGCCATATCATACATGTTTTTTGCTTATGGATTGGGTGTCATCGGGTCACCTGTTGCGGGCTGGCTGGCAGGGCGTTTTCGCTTGAGAACCATCCGGCTCATCGGTGTATTTGTTATGGCGGCAGGTTTTCTGATCACACTTGGTTCTGCTTTATGGATGATTGTCGTGGGGCTTTGTGTCGCGTGCCTTGGTTTTTTTACGGCCCATTCATTAACAGCGTCATCAGTCAGCGAGGAAGTCACACATCATAAGGGAAGTGCTTCCAGCTTGTATCTGGTTTCCTATTATATAGGCGTTGCCCTCGGAAGTTCCGCGCTCGGGCCTTTATGGACCAGCTGGGGCTGGATGGGACTCATCATCGTGCTGGCATGTATCCCTGCTTTCTATGTCGTGTTGATCCGTTTGATGCAAGGCAGACAGAAAAAACAGGCTTCCTGACATTAGTCGGGCACATTAAAAACAGGAAATCGCTCAAAAATGGCGATTTCCTGTTTTTAGTATCAATTATTTTTCATCATGCCCGGAATCTCTGTCAGATCGATTCCCCATGCCACAGGGAGCCAGAAATAAATGGCCAGGGCAACTAATAATATCCCGAAAAGGTTCAAGGCAAAACCTGCTTTGGCCATGTCCGGAATCCGCAAATAGCCTGAACCGAACACAACGGCGTTTGGCGGTGTTGCCACAGGGAGCATGAATGCACTGGATGCGGCGACACCTGCTGCAACCATTACCGTGAATGGATGGACACCGAGTGCAACGGCAAGTGATGCCATAATTGGATACATCATATTGGCTGTTGCAGTGTTCGACGTGATTTCTGTCAGGAAAATGACCATGCCGGTTACAACGAGCAGCACGATGAAGAGATGGATACCTTCCAGTACGGTAAGCTGGTTGCCAATCCATTCGGACAGCCCTGATTCCGTGAACCCGCTTGCGATGGCCAGACCGCCGCCGAACAGGAGCAGGATGCCCCACGGGAGTTTGACAGCTGAATTCCAGTCCAGCAAATGATCACCTGCTTTATTTTTGGCCGGAATGATAAACAGGATAATGGCCGCTGTCATGGCGATGATCGCATCATTAATATTTGCATTCACAAATTCAGTTAAGATAAATGAGCGGGTAATCCATGCCAGTGCGGCAAACGCAAATACAGTCAGCACAGCTTTTTCTTCGAAGGATGCTTTGCCAAGCTCGTTTTTTTGCTCCTGAATAATCTCCCGTCCACCGGGAAGCTGATTGATTTTTTGCGGATAGGCGACTTTCACCAGATAAAACCATATAACGAATATAAACAGCCAGGCAACCGGTACCCCAAACAGCATCCAGCCGGCGAATGAAATCTCTATTCCGTACATATTGCTTACCACCCCCGCCAGTGCGGTGTTTGGCGGTGTGCCGATCAGGGTCGAGATGCCCCCGACCGAAGCGGAATAGGCAATGGCCAACATGAGTGCTTTTCCGAATCCGAAGTTTTCCTTGGATGTATCAATCGTGTTATCATCTTTCAACTGGTCGGAAACCTGATAAATAATCGCAAGTCCGATTGGCACCATCATCATCGCCGTGGCCGTATTGGAAATCCACATTGACAAAAACCCGGTTGCCACCATGAATCCGAGAATAATTCGCTCTGTATTGGTACCAATAACCGAAATAATATTCAAAGCTATCCGCCTGTGAAGATTCCATTTTTCCATAGCCAGAGCAATCATGAAACCGCCCATGAACAGAAAGATGGTATCATCGCCATATGATGATGTCGTTGGTCCGATGTCCAATCCACCTGTCAGCGGAAAAAGAATGATTGGCAAGAGCGATGTGGCCGGTATCGGGATGGCCTCGGTCATCCACCAGACAGCAATCCACAGCGTGCTCGCAAGTACAGCCTGTCCGGCATCCGAAAGTCCTTCTGGCTGGAAAAATAATAAGGTCAGGATAAAAAGAACAGGTCCTGAGATTAATCCGATCCATTGTGCGGGTGTGTAGGAACGGTTATTGTTCCCGCCATTCGTTTCTTTTGTGCTGTTGGGATTCGTACTGTCCGAACCGAGTTTTGCATCGTTCGGCCGCACGAAAAAACGCAGTAGTTCTTTTGCCTGGTCATGTTTGTCCCATAACCAGTTCCATGCCGCAGTAAGCATACAGTTCCTCCTTTTTTGTAATAGCTCTATTAATCTGTATGGTTGATTGATAGTTTCGAACGCTTACATTCTACTGGCTTGTGCACGCTTCCCTGTCTACTCATTCTTCGCTGCCTCCAGGGTCTGGACTTCCTTGCTCGTCATGAAGTATCGCGTCTTCCACTTCAATCAACTTTTCAATTAAATTCCACACGTCATTAACAGAGATTTTACAATTAGAAATAATAGTTCAAAAAATGAAATCGATAACAACGATCGAAATCCATTATAAATGAAAAATTCTGCAGCAGGCAAATTTTACTGGATATGCTATTATTTATATAATGCGGAAATGATGTTGGAATAATTGCTTAGCATCACGAAATACCATATAATAGCCTTAATGTAAAAGTGTAAGGTTCTCTGCTGAAGTATCCAATAAGTCGGAATATATCTATACAACAAAACGATGTTCACAGGTTCTATTATTTCGATGGCCCAGCCGGTTTACCCATATGCCGGCCTCCCAAATGCCAGCAGTTGGTTAAAAGCGACATCAAGAATCCGACCAGTTAACGTGGGAAAGGCTCCCAAATGCTTGCAGCTGGTAAAAAGCTGCCAAACTGCTGCAGGCCGTGAAAGTCTTTAAGGGGTTGACGTCATGAACCTTACCCAGCCAAAAGTGCATGTTCCTGCAACCAGGATGGAAAAAATCTTTCATGCTGCATCACTCGTGCTGCTTACCGCGACATTTACATATGTCATCCTGAAATATGCAAGTTTGCCGGATACCATTCCGATTCATTTTAATGCACAAGGTGAAGCTGATAATTGGAGCGGCAAAGGCACCATCTTTTTGCTTCCGGTCATTTCGCTCCTGATGTTCATCGCACTCTATTTTTTAAACAAAGTACCACACATATACAACTTGCCGGTCAACATAACGGAAGAAAATGCGCCACGGATTTACCCGATTGCCCGTACCATGATGGCAGTGTTCAACTTTGAAATGGTAGCGATCTTTTCGTATCTGACATGGGACGTGATCAATGCGGCTGAGGGAAACGCAACATTGGGCGTGTGGTTTATTTTGGCTGTGTTTATCGTCCCACTTGGTACGATCGCACTTTTTATCCCGCCTATGCGGCGCCGCCAGTAACCCGCGATTCGTTTGATTGCGTAGTCTTCACGAAATATATTACAATTATCTGGATGATGTTTGAGAAGTGGGTTGATGGATTTGCCGAAATATGTTTGGTTATTGGTGATTGGAACGGCCATTAATGTGACGGGAGCCTCATTTTTATGGCCTTTGAATACCATTTATATGCATAATGAACTCGGCAGGACACTTGCTTTTGCCGGGTTCATTTTGGCGTTAAATCAGGGCGCATCAATTGTCGGCAATCTGGTCGGTGGTATGCTGTTTGATAAATTCAGTGCCTATAAGACTGTCCTGATCGGAACGGGAACTGCATTTGTTTCAGCTGTCACCCTGGCTTTTAATCACAGCATTGTGCCTTATTCGATTTTGCTTGTGGTGATAGGTTTCAGTGCTGGTATGACGTGGCCGGTCATGTTCGCCATGGCCGGATCGGTTTGGCCTGAAGGCGGCCGGCGGGCGTTTAACGCGGTTTATGTGTCCCGGAATGTTGGGGTGGCGCTCGGTGCTGCCCTGGCAGGCTACATCGCCGATTTTTCATTTGACTACGTTTTTATCGCGAATGCGACCATGTTTGGCCTGTTCTTCGTTTTTGCCCTGACAACTTACCGGCAAATGGATACGGTACGGGATAACCGCATGCATACATCGGTCATTGAGCAAACGCAGGAAATCAAAGATAAATCCGCATTTATTGCATTGATTATATTGTGCAGCGGTCTGATGATCACTTGGATTGCCTACAGTCAGTGGCAGTCGACCATCGCTTCCCATACCCAGGATATCGGGATTCCGCTCGATCAATACAGTTTGCTATGGGCGATGAACGGGTTTCTGATTGTCGTTGGCCAGCCGCTGATCAAATGGGCCACAAACCGGATCCCTTCCGAAAAAACGCAAATCTACGTTGGCACGACGATCTTTCTTG
>NZ_DATGTI010000106.1:0-13967 GCF_035301925.1 Lentibacillus sp.
GAAGGAGAAAGTGATAGCGGCGATTCAAATGAATCAGAGCAGGAAAAAGAATCAAATGAATCAGAACAAGAAAAGGAATCAGATGAATAAAACATCTGGTTCTTTTTTGTAACTTAGAAGATTAAATAATGGATAACCTTATAAGAAAAATGTCAGCACTCAGAAGTCCGACCTTTTCCAACATTGATTCAGCCGGTCTATACTAATACAGTTTAATTTTGTGTTGAAACAGATCTTCAATTTTAACGGACAAAAAACATGTAATCGCTGCCATCCTTGGAAAAATCAAAAAAACTAACACAAAACAATTGACCTAAGGCATCATGTGGGCTAAACTTTAAACTGGATCACAAATTGTACCAGTCAATTTTGCTTTTAAAATGTAACAGTTTGCCCGGTTTGCTTCAGGCAAGATTATGATCAATATAAAATGGGAACAAGTTTTAGAGCAAATGGGTACAGTTTTTTTCATATTTCGGGAAGACTGGAAAAGAATATAAAACAGTTAATCAGAAAGGAAGAGGTGACCCATTTTGAAGGATGTACTTGAAAATGTTGAAAGTCAGTTCGAAATGTTCCAGGTTCTTGATGAAAATGGTGAAGTGGTGAATAAAGACTGGATGCCGGACCTTTCAGATGATGATCTGAAGGAACTGATGCGCCGGATGGTTTATACCAGAGTGCTTGATCAGCGCTCAATCGCGTTAAACCGTCAGGGCCGTTTAGGGTTTTATGCACCGACAGCCGGACAGGAAGCATCACAGTTGGCAAGTCATTACGCACTGGAAAAAGATGATTTTATTCTGCCCGCATACAGAGATGTTCCACAGCTGATATGGCATGGTCTTCCGTTGTACCAAGCATTTCTGTTTTCAAGGGGACATTTCCACGGCAATCAGTTCCCGGAAGGCGTTAATGGTCTGAGTCCACAAATTATTATTGGGGCGCAATACACCCAAGCAGCCGGTGTGGCACTTGGTCTGAAAAAACGTGGCAAGAAATCTGTTGCCGTTACATATACCGGTGACGGCGGAACTTCTCAGGGTGATTTTTATGAAGGCATCAACTTCGCAGGTGCTTATGGTGCCCCGGCGATCTTCTTTGTGCAAAATAACCAGTTTGCCATTTCAGTACCGGTTGAACTGCAGACAAATGCAAAAACATTAGCACAAAAAGGAGTGGCTGCAGGTATTCCGAGCTATCAAGTTGATGGTATGGATGTGCTTGCAGTCTATGCAGCTACCAAACATGCCCGTGAACATGCCGTGAACGGTAATGGGCCTACACTGATAGAAACGAATACTTACCGTTATGGTCCGCACACCATGGCTGGAGACGACCCGACACGTTACCGTACGGAAGACATGACAAATGAATGGGAGAAAAAAGACCCGATTGTTCGTTTCCGCAAGTTTCTAGAAGAAAAAGATCTCTGGTCTGAAGATGAAGAAAACAAAGTGATTGAAGATGCCAAAGAAGATATCAAGAAAGCTATCAAACAAGCGGATGATTATCCGAAACAAAAAGTCACTGACTTAATCGATATTATGCATGATGAACTTCCAAACAACCTGCAGGAGCAAATGGAAGAATACAAAGAAAAGGAGTCGAAGTAAATCATGGCACAAAAAACGATGATTCAGGCAATCACTGATGCAATGCATCATGAGTTAAAAAATGATGACAATGTGCTTGTTTTCGGTGAAGATGTTGGCCAAAATGGCGGCGTATTCCGTGCTACAGAAGGATTACAGGATGAATTCGGGGAAGATCGTGTATTTGACACGCCGCTTGCCGAGTCAGGAATCGGCGGTCTTGCTCTTGGTCTTGCAGTGCAGGGTTTCCGTCCGGTGCCGGAAATTCAGTTCATCGGCTTTATTTATGAAGCAATGGATGCCATTAACGGACAGATTGCACGAATGCGCTATCGTTCAGGCGGCAGCAAGTCCGCACCGATCACGATCCGCACGCCATTCGGCGGTGGTGTTCATACACCGGAACTTCATGCGGACTCTTTGGAAGGGCTTATTGCCCAGCAGCCTGGCATCAGGGTCGTTGTTCCGTCGACACCATATGATGCCAAAGGACTCCTGATTTCATCGATTCGCAACAATGATCCGGTGTTTTTCATGGAGCATATGAAGCTTTATCGTTCATTCCGCGGCGAAGTACCTGATGAAGCTTATACGGTTGCCCTTGATAAAGCAGATATTAAACGTGAAGGAAAAGATGTAACGCTTATTGGATATGGTGCGATGGTTCATACTGCATTGAAGGCTGCTGAAGAGTTAGAAAAAGATAATATCGAGGCAGAAGTGATCGACTTACGTACGATATCGCCTATTGATACTGAAACAATTGTTGAGTCAGTGAAAAAAACAAACCGTGTTGTCGTTCTGCAGGAGGCACAGCGGCAGGCTGGAGTTGCTGCACATGTGATTTCGGAAATTCAGGAACGCGCCATCCTTCATCTTGAGGCACCAGTTCTGCGTGTAACGGCACCAGATACCGTCTATCCTTTTTCCCAGGCAGAAGAAGTATGGCTGCCAACGCATAAAGATGTCATCAGCAAAGTAAATGAAGTGATTAACTTTTAATGAATGATTGGAGGTCGTAATTATGGCATATAACTTTAAACTTCCTGATATCGGTGAAGGTATACATGAAGGTGAAATTGCCAAATGGTTCGTTAAAGAAGGCGATGAAGTGAAAGAAGATGACGTGCTGTGTGAAGTCCAGAACGATAAAGCCGTCGTCGAAATCCCTTCACCGGTCGATGGTACAGTAACAAAGGTTCACGTTGACGAAGGCGAAGTAGCTGTTGTAGGCAATACACTGATCTCGTTTGATGCAGAAGGTTATGAATCTGACGACGAGGATGAAGAAGATGAAGGCGAACAGGAAGAAACAGAAAAAGCTGAAGCAGATGCAGAATCTAGCGGCAAAACAAAAGATGATGAAGTAAGTAATGAGCAAAAATCGGAGGATACGGATAAGAAATCTTCTGATGAGAAACGTGTCATTGCCATGCCATCAGTACGCAAATATGCCCGCGATAATGATGTGAACATTCAGGATGTGCAGGGATCCGGTAAAAATGGTCGCATCCTAAAAGAAGATGTTGACAACTACTTGAGTGGTGATCAGCAATCAGATCAGCCTGCTGGTGCAGAAGATGAGAAACAGGAACCTGCAGCAGCACAGGCACCACAAGGCGATTACCCTGAAACACGTGAGAAAATGAGCGGAATCCGGAAGTCAATTGCCAATGCAATGGTCAATTCAAAAACAAAGGCACCACATGTTACGCTTATGGATGATGTGGATGTCACCGAACTCGTTGCACACAGGAAGAAATTTAAAGAAGTTGCCGCTGAGCAGGACATTAAATTAACTTATCTGCCATATGTGGCAAAAGCATTGATTTCTGCGTCGAAAAAATATCCGATCTTAAATGCTGCAGTGGATGATGACACAAACGAAATCATTCATAAGCATTATTACAACATTGGTATTGCGGCAGATACCGACAGAGGGCTGCTGGTACCGGTTATAAAAGATGCTGATCGAAAATCAATTTTTGCCATCTCTCAGGAAGTCAATGAATTGGCAGAGAAAGCTCGCAGTGGTAAACTGTCACCAGAAGAGATGAAAGGTGCTTCCAATACGATTACAAACATCGGTTCTGCCGGTGGTCAATGGTTCACACCAGTCCTTAATTACCCTGAAGCAGCTATTTTGGGAATTGGACGCATTCAGGAAAAACCAGTCGTCCGTGACGGAGAAATCGTTGTAGCACCGGTATTGGCATTGTCACTCAGCTTCGATCATCGAATTGTTGATGGTGCGACGGGACAATTGGCACTGAATCAAATCAAACGTTTATTGAACGATCCACAATTAATTATGATGGAGGCGTAAAGTATGGTAGTAGGAGACTTTCCAATTGAAACAGACACACTTGTGGTTGGAGCGGGACCTGGCGGCTATGTAGCTGCCATCCGAGCTGCCCAGACAGGTCAAAAAGTAACCATTGTTGAGAAGGATAATTTAGGTGGTGTTTGTCTGAACGTCGGGTGTATCCCTTCAAAGGCTTTAATTGAGGCCGGGCATAAGACACAATATGCTTATGGCAATGAGGATTTAGGGATTACAACGGAAAATGTTTCAGTTGATTTTTCCAAAGTTCAGGAGTGGAAAGGACAAGTTGTCAATAAACTGACGTCTGGGGTTGAGAGTCTGCTGAAGGGCAATAAAGTGGATATTGTGAAAGGTGAAGTCTACTTTGTCGACAAAAATACAGTTAAAGTGATGGACGAAAAAAACTCACAGACGTACACATTCAATAACTGTATTATCGCAACCGGTTCTACACCGATTGAAATTCCGAACTTCAAATTCTCAGATCGTGTATTGGATTCCACCGGCGCGTTAAACCTTCAGGAGATTCCTGAAAAAATGGTTGTTGTCGGCGGTGGCTACATCGGTATTGAACTTGGCACTGCCTATGCAAACTTCGGTACAGAAGTAACCATTTTGGAAGGAACAAAAGAGATTCTCGGCACGTTTGAAAAGCAGCTTAAACAGCCTGTCAAAAAAGGCCTGAAGAACAAAAATGTCAATGTGGTCACTGAAGCAATGGCTAAAGGTGTCGAAGAATCAAATGATGGCGTAAAAGTGACATATGAAGCAGGTGGCGAAGAAAAAACAGCTGAGGCGGATTATGTTCTTGTAACCGTCGGACGTCGCCCAAATACGCAGGAGATTGGCCTTGAGCAAGTTGGAATCGACGTAGATGACAAAGGACTTATAAAAATAGATAAGCAATGCCGTACAAGTGTGGACAATATTTATGCAATCGGTGATATTGTTGAAGGTCTGCCGCTTGCCCATAAAGCATCTTATGAGGGAAAAGTGGCTGCAGAAGCTATTGGCGGTAAAAAATCAGAAATTGATTATCTTGCTATCCCTTCTGTCGTCTTCTCTGATCCGGAACTTGCCAGTGTCGGCTATACAGAGCAGGAAGCGAAAGATGCCGGATATGATGTGAAAGCATCTAAGTTCCCATTCGGCGCTAATGGCCGTGCACTGTCATTGAATAACACTGACGGGTTCATGAAACTGATTACGAGAAAAGAAGACGGCTTGGTGATTGGTGCCCAGGTTGCCGGACCAAATGCCAGTGATGTTATTGCAGAAGTCGGGTTGGCAATCGAAGCCGGGATGACAGCTGAGGATATCGCGCTTACCATTCATGCACATCCAACGCTTGGTGAAGTAACGATGGAAGCAGCAGATGTAGCACTTGGAACACCAATTCATACGATGTAAAAACAAGCGGAAACGTAGGTTGAACGAAGACTGATAATATAGCCACGTCCCGTTTTTATGAACAGGACGTGGCTTTTCTTTATACCGCATGTAATGGTCATTAACCCGGCAGAAAACGGCGGCTAACTTCTCATAAATGCCCGATTCTGTTCGGGCCTGCACGATGCAGGTCACAAAGGCGTTGCAACAGGACGCCCGAGTACTTTGCCTTTGTTCCCTTCTTCAGCGGAAAAAGCACCCGCTGAATGAAGTTTCACTTTATGGTTTCGATTAAGCGCTATCATCTTTTTAAACAACTGCATTTATCATCAGTTAGAACTCAAGCCAGCCATACATCAAAAAATGAATAATACAGTCGGAACCTCGGCTTATAGCGCAAGTGCTTTCATTCACAAAATAGCTGTCCAGAATTGGAGATTCCCTTCTGGACAGCTTTGTGCATTAAGATTCTCTTTCATCTTCAGCATCAGGAAGAGTTTTCTGAAATCCTTTACGCTTTTTTCTGAGTTCTTTTCGCAGCTTTGCCCGGAACTCCGGATCATGTTCGCGCTGTTTCCTTTCCATTCGCAATATGCCATGTTCGCTTTTCAGTGCTTTGACGAGCGAAATACACATGAAAATCATTAAAATCGCAAATGGGAATGCTGCAATCAGCATGGCCATTTGAAGTGCCGACAGCCCGCCGGACCACAGTAGAACCGCAGCAATTGCGGCAAGGATAACGCCCCAGATGGCCTTAACTGTCATGCTTGGGTTTAATTTTCCTCCTGTTGTCAGCATGCCAAGCACAAACGTACCGGAATCGGCAGAAGTGATGAAAAAGGAAGAAATCAAGAGCACTGCGACACCGACGACAACAGATGCCAATGGCTGTGACTCAAGAAATGCAAACAATGCCACTTCATTTCCCATTTCATTCATGAGTTGGTGGATAACGCCACCTTCAGCTGTATCCATTTCCAATCCGGCAATACCAAAAATAGAGAACCAAATGGCACTGAATAATACCGGTACGGCCGTTACACCGATGACAAATTCACGGATGGTTCTTCCTCTGGAAACACGTGCAATAAAAGTCCCGACAAATGGTGACCAGCCAATCCACCAAGCCCAGTAAAAGAGTGTCCACGCATCAAGAAACTTCCTGTCACCAGTAAATGCATTCATATTAAATGTCATACTCGGAAGATTTTGCAAGTAGTTACCCATCGTTGTTGTAAATGATTCGATCATCTGCACAGAAGATCCGAGAATGAACACAAAGAGCATCAATGCCACGGCAAGAACAATATTTGCCCAGCTCAGGTACCGAATCCCCCGGTTAATGCCTGTGGTAGCAGAAAGAATAAATAATCCCGTTACAATCAAGATGACAATCAGATTGGTTGTCAGTGTATTTGGAATGCCTTCAAAGGTATAGCTTAAACCGGCTGTAATCTGTGTTGCGCCAAGCCCAAGAGATGTTGCAATACCAAATACAGTAGCAAATACAGCCAGTGTATCAATGGCGATTCCCAAACCGCTTTTAGATCGATCGCCAATCAGTGGTGCAAAAGCGGAACTGATCAAAGCAGGTGCTCGATGACGGAATTTAAAATAAGCCAGTGTTAATGCAACTACCGCGTATGTAGCCCATGGATGGAATCCCCAATGGAATAAGGTGTATTGCATTGACTCTTCTGCAGCAGCTATCGTTTCCGGATCAGCGGATGGCGGTGAATAATAATGTGTTACAGGTTCCGTCACGCCGTAGAATACGAGACCGACCCCCATACCAGCGGTGAACAAAAACGCAAACCAGGTAAAATAACTATATTCCGGCTTATCATCAGGCTTTCCAAGCTTGATTTTTCCATATGGACCAAAGATTAAATACAATGCAAGCAATACAAATCCTGTTGTTACCAATAAATAAAACCAGCCAAATGTATCTGAAATAAAACTGTCAACTAAGCCTAATACATATTCAACATTTGATGGAAAAAAAGCTCCCCAAATAATAAATACAGATACTAATGCAATCGAAACCCAAAATACAGCTGTAATTTTTTTGGAATTAATAATAAGACCTCCCTATATTTTTGTCATAAATTTTCTGGATACGATGAACAGACAACATGTCATCTATTTTTGCATTGTTAATCAATTTTACCCCGAAACTTTTTCCCATGGTTCAACAATTTTCGATGTAAGGTGCATTATATTTTGTCCCAGGTGTCAAATTATAACCACTATGTCTAAATGTTTGCAATGCCCTAGCTAAAGGTCTAGGACGTCCGACAAAGTAAGACAGCTGCGAAACCTCCTGAATCAGTCCCCAAGTGAATCCGCTCCTCCAATGTATTTGTTCTGATGTCAATTTGGCACAGTTTAGTATTTAAACATAATACCCGCTGAAGTTCAACTAAAATATTGTGATTTTATTCTGCCCTTAAATGTTAATGTCATACTGTTTACGTATACCCAAAAAAAGAAGTGTATAAACAAAAAGTATGGTCAAGCTTGTATTGATTGCTATATAATGAAATCAGCAGCCGGGAATATAAGGGGGAGCAATTTTGAAAAACATCATTTGGATTTTATTAGCAATGGGTCTGCTAATGACTGCCTGTGCAGATGAAAAAACAGATGCAGAGAAAACCGGGCAGGATACGGACAAAGAAAAAATAGAGGAATCGGGAACAGATACACCAGATGTTAATGAAAATAAGTCTGAGGATGCCGAAAAGCTGGAAGAACAGTCAGAGCAGGAGCAGACGGTTCAGGAAGAGGTCATGGAACCGGAATATGAAATTGATGAAAATGATTCTTCAATCGTGCCAATCAGTGAGAATGGCAATGAAAAAGCAGTATTGCTGACAATCGATGATGCGCCTGATGAATATGCTTTGGATATGGCTAAAACATTAAAGGATTTGGATGCGAGTGCCATTTTTTTCGTTAATGGTCATTTCCTGGATACCCCCGAGGCAAAAGAAATATTGCAGGAAATCCATGATATGGGATTTGCGATCGGCAATCATACATATCACCATGTCAAGTTGCGCGATTTGCCGACTGAGGAGCAAAAAGAGGAAATCGTCAGCCTGAGTGATCTGATAGAAGATATCATCGGGGAACGGCCACGATTTTTCAGAGCGCCAAACGGTGCTAATACTGATTTTGCAAAACGGCTGGCTAAGGATGAAGGTATGGTAACCATGAATTGGACGTACGGATATGATTATTTTGAACCGTATATGGAGGCTGAAAAACTGGCTGAAGCGATGATTACGGGCAAGGGACCGGAAGTGGACGTTCCTCAAAGTCTGCTGAAACCGGGTGCTAATTTACTGATGCACGATCGCGAATGGACAGCTGCGGCATTGGAAGACATCGTGACTGGTCTGCGTGATAAAGGATATGAAATAGCAGATCCCGCTTTGATTCGAACAGTGGAATAAGGTAAAACTTCATTCAATAGGGTGTTTTTTCCCTGGTGAATGTTAGTTGAGCCGAATTGGACATTTATGGGCAGTTATCTCCCGTTTTTGGGGGACTACTGCCCATTATATGCGGTATTGGCGTAAAAACCAGCTGCACAAATTGCAGCTGGTTTTTCATATATAAAATAGAATATCATATACACAAAAACACTAATCATTAATATGATATACTAATTAAAGATTGACAGCTTAAATATGACATACTATACTTATGTCATAACAACTGTTGAACGAAAAGGAGATGGATCAGGTGGGTACGATTGTTTGTCAGGATTGTCAAGGTATTATTGAGCACTTTGACGATGAAAAAGTAACAACCCTATACGGTACTTGTCCGACTTGCGAACAAAAATGAAGCCGTTTCCAACTATGACTGTATGTTAAACGCATGCAGTTTTTTTGCGTTTAATGTTATTGTATTAGCCATGATTGACCATTATTGATATGATTAAAGAAAAAGGGGGAGGATCAGCAGTGAAGTGGGAGACAGAGATAACGAAATTGTTACATATTAAATATCCAATTGTTCAGGGAGGGCTGGCTTATCTGGCTTACGCCGATTTGGCTGCTGCTGTTTCAAATGCCGGCGGTTTAGGGCAAATAACAGCTATGAGCCTTGATGGTCCGGAATCACTGCGGATGGAAATCCAAAAAGTGAAAAGGTTGACTGATAAACCGTTTGGTGTCAACTTCGCCATTGGACAGCATGGCAGACGTTTTGACCATATGGTGCAGGTGGCTATTGATGAAGAAGTGCCGGTCATATCGGTAACCGGGGGAAATCCAAAAGGCGTTCTCGACATGGTCAAGGATTACCCAATCAAAAAACTGGTCCTGACGGCAGCACGGCGTCAAGCGGAAAAAGCGGAAGAACTCGGTGCGGATGCTGTCATGGTTGTCGGACATGAAGGCGGTGGTCATCTCGGGCGAGGTGATACCGGTACGTTCGTGCTAACACCGCAAGTTGCCGATTCGGTATCGATTCCGGTGATTGCTTCCGGCGGTATCGTTGACGGCCGTGGTATGATGGCGGCATTCGCCCTTGGTGCGGAAGGAATTGAAATGGGGACAAGGTTTATTGCTACCAAAGAATGTATAGACGCACATCAGGCATACAAACAGGCACTGCTTGATGCAGATGAAAATGCTACCGTTGTGATTAAACGTTCGCTTGGTACACCAGCAAGAGCATTGAAAAATCCATGGACCGATGAAATTTTGGAAATTGAAAAAGAGAATGGCAATTATGAATCACTTAAAACACATATCAGCGGTGAAGCAAACAAAGCCTATATTCATGAAGGCAATGAAGCTGAAGGGTTCGGCTGGGCCGGACAGGGGGCTGCACGAATCCAGGATATCCCGACAGTGAATGAGCTGATTGATAACATCATTGCAGAGGCTGACTCCATCAGAAAAAACTGGTTGAAACCGAGGTGAGTGACTCGTTGAACTATCATTATCCATTGGATGATTCCTGGTCAACACAGGAAGTGATTGATGTGGTTAATTTTTTCTCATGTGTTGAAAAAGCTTATGAAAAAAGCGTCAATCGTGGAGAACTGTTGGCAGCATACCGTAAATTCAAACAGGTTGTCCCTGGTAAAAGCGAAGAGAAAAGCTATTTCAGGGATTTTGAAAAAGCATCGGGCTATGCCAGCTTTCCGGTGGTTAAAAAAGCAAGGAACAGTGAGCAATCTGCCATATCCATGAATTAGGAAAAGACCTTTCATCGCGAAAGGTCTTTTTTAACCGATTGAAATTTTGTATAGGGGTGTAAGTGTTTTAAATGTGTTTCTGGCTTCGTCTAAAAATGCCTGACCATCCTGCAATATGGCATTATCCGGTTTAAAATTACGGCCGATGAGGAATTCGGCTTTTTTTACATTTTGAACACGTGTCAGTGCTTTTTCCAAATCGGTTTCGGCCATGTCCGTTGCATCTTTTTTGGTATGATCCAGTGAAATAACATAGTGATCAGGTATAGATTCTTTGATATCGTCTAATTGATCAAGAAAGGACTTGGCAATCTCCTGTTTATACGGCATTTCATAAATATAGGCAAGCCACATAAATAAATGATCATCCCACAGACCAATCTGAAAGTGTGGATGCTTTTTATAACCGCGTTTATTATGACAAAAGGCCATCCATGTATCATTAGGCGGATTTTTCGTTCTTCTTGCATGCTGTGCAATATGTACATACATGTCCTGCCCGGTCATTTCGGAAATACTTGCGGAAAGCTCCTCACCGATTGCTTTGAACTTTGGCTGGATGTGTTCCCGTATGGCTGCCATGCGTTCTTCCAGGCCATCAATGGAGAAAATGTTGAAATCTTTTTCCGAAAACCCTGTAAATGTCATTCAATCATCCTTTCAATCGTTCGATAACCGATTACAGCACTATTATTAGGCAAAAATATCATCCGGTCAAGCCATACCTGTCAACTGAAATGTTTAAAAATTAAAAATGAAGAAATCTAATAAATAAGTGGTTCCATTATCCAGGAACAATTGACAATAAAGCAGCATATAAATAATAAAAGCCATTTGAAAGGTTGTGGGTGACATGAAATATGTCATAGAAGATCTGAGAAAAGAGATGGATCGTCTAAAATTGCCTGTTATCCGTATTGAAATCGATTATGAACTAATGACGTTATATGATGCCATGCAAGCAAATGATAAAGTCCAGATCATTAAATCGAAGGAGAAACTGAAACAATTACGTCTTCAGTTATTGGAACTTTCACTTGAGAAATAAGGAATTCTAAAAGGCATGCCTTTGTTTTTTCTGTGAATACACGGTGGCTGACAATTTATAAACCCCAAAAATTACATATGGAAACTGTACTGGTTCATGTACTTATGTGGGTTTTGGTTTATGATCTGCTGAGATTTCTCCGGAAAGAGGTTGGCCCAAAAGAGCATAAATATGATTCTTACCCTCCAATTTGATATGATGGTACCAGATTGAAGAACTGGAGGCATGTAGATGAACGTGACATTTCGCGATGAACTATTTCAACAGGCAAAAGCGTGGGTACTTGAAGCAGGCGGAACAATCAGGAAAAAAATCAATGATCCGCTGACAGTCAGTACAAAATCAGATCGAAATGATCTTGTAACCACAATGGATAGTGATACAGAGTATTTTTTTATGACGAATATTAAGAGTACATATCCGGATCATCTCATTCTCAGTGAAGAAGGTTACGGTGATGAATTGACGTCACTCAATGGCACTGTCTGGATAATTGATCCAATCGATGGAACGATGAATTTTGTCCATCAGAAACGAAATTTTGCCATATCTGTGGGTATCTATCATGATGGGATTGGCGAAATCGGTTTTATATATGATGTTATGGCTGATGTCTTGTACAGTGCAAAGCGGGGCGAAGGAGCATTTAAAAATGATACGTTATTACCCCGGCTCTCCGGGCAAAAAAGCCTTTATGACTCGATTTTGGGTTTAAATCATTTTTGGCTTTGTGAAAACCGTTTAGTCGAGGAAAGCATCATGCAGGAATTAGTCAAGACTGTAAGAGGCTCAAGGACGTTTGGGTCGGCGGCACTGGAGTTTGCTTACGTTGCAGAGGGGATAATGGATGGCTATATGACAATGGGCCTCTCTGCATGGGATATTGCAGCAGGTATTGTCATTGTAAATGAAACAGGAGGAATGACGACGGACGCTTTCGGTGGTTCAATTAATCTTCTTCAGAAAAGCTCTGTTTTAACCTGTAACCCGGCTATTCAAAAGCAAATCATTGATGATTATATGAAAAAAGGAAGAAAGTGACGCCAGTAAGAAGTCACTTTCTTTTGCGTTTTAAAGATATCCCGAATCCCATAAAAGCGAAACCGAGGAAAATAAATAACAAAACGAACCAAATATTACGAAACGCAATCGCCAGCCCGACAAGAACAAACATAAAAATAACCAGCACTGCCAAGAGCAGCATAGGTAAATCAAGTTTTTTCATCATACACACACCCCATTTTCCATTAACCAGTATACACAATAGCATCTTAATGTTCAAAAGTTGTTGATTTTTCAGCTGGCATGGCAGTGAAAGATTTAGTATAGTAGAAAAAGAAAAGCAGGTATGTTTAATGTTGCAGTAACGGAGGATACAAATGGAACATTTCAGTTTAGTATTTGAATTGATTGTGAATTATCGTGATCGTATTAATGTTTTTTGGACATTTTATGTTATTAACCTGATTCTGGCAGCTATTGCCTATAAACTCGGCTTCGCTAAAGAATTGCCTGTTTTGAAATCGGTTTTGGTTTATATCATGCTTGCATTTGGAATGCTTATTTTAAATTTTTTCAGTATTGTCGGTTACCCGATTACAGACAGTTTGATCGTTATTTGCATTGTTCTGGCTATTTATCGTTACAGGCTGCATTTGCAGCGCAAGTCAAAACAGGCTTAAAAAACTCCCGGTTCAGGGAGTTTTTTAGGTGATCCTTAGATCAAATCTTTTTGCTTTTTCTTCGTGTCATATAACCGGAAACTACCTGTAGCATGTCTTTTTCTCGTCTTATCACCAATCCGGTCATAGCATTCAGAACAAAGATACATATAAATTCGGCGGTTGCGCAGCCGTTTTGCCTGCAATGAATCGTCTTCTACTTCCTCTACAGTATCACATAATACACATTGAACTTTCATTTTTGTCACCCCAAAAATAGGCTCTAAAATTACTATAACACGACAAATACTTGCATGAAAGTGTATGTTTGATGAGAAAATAAATTGGGAAAAGCTTATTAAAAACATAAATCGTAAAGGGTGATTTGATGAAAAAGCGGTATATTGTATCAGTTGCCGGGGCAGTAGGGGCAGGTATCACCGGCTATTTATTGAAAAATCAAGATAGCCGGAACAAATTAAAGACCAAAGTGAAAAAAGGAACTGACAAACTTTGGAATATAAGTCGTGAGGAACAGACTGATTCAACATTAGAAGATGCAGGTGTACCAGACCAGGCAGCAACAAACGATCCGGCTCAGCTTGAAAATGCCAAAATGGTTTCAGAAGGCTCCCAGTTCGGTGTGGAATATTACAATCAAGTTAAAGAAGTAAAAGGCAGAAAATGAATTCGTGAAATTAATAGGTGCTTTCCCGGCGTATGG
>NZ_DATGTI010000107.1:0-5177 GCF_035301925.1 Lentibacillus sp.
AGCAATCTGGCTCATTGATTTTTCTTCCTTCAAGATTTCCAACACGATTTGTGATTTGAATTCTGGTGTATATCTTTTGCGTTTCATATACCTACCTTAACATCTCCTTTTTTCGTGTCTAAAATCTTGGGTCCATTATAAAATGATCCAATTCTTCTGCCGGTATCTCATTTCTAAAAATCTGACAGACTTTCGGAATGCCTTTAATTAAGTGCCAAAGCTCTTTACGCATAAGAGGGAAATGGTCGTCGGTTTCAACAAATATATAGCCAGGCACTGCACTTTTCATTTCTTTTCTTGCGGTGTTTTTTCCTCTAAACACTTGTGTAAATGTTTCAAAGGCATGAAACCGGTATGCGAAAAGGAGAAGGAGCTGCATTACAATGGTCTGATATCAATTTTAAGGATATGACAATAAACATTAATAAGACTCTTGATTTTTCAACTAATAATGAAGAGGAGCTTTTCGGAGATGTGAAATCATTTAATTCAAAGAGAGTAATTAGTATGAGCAAAACTCTTGCCGACCATCTTCGCTTTCATGCCAACTGGCAAAATCAAAATAAAACGATGATTAATGATATCTACCATCATGATTTGAATTTGGTACTCTGTCGCAAAGACGGTAATTTCATGCCAAAATCAAGCTTGTTCAATGCATTTGAGCGTATATTAAAAAGAGCCAATATGAAACCATTACCGATACACTCCTTACGTCACACCCATGCCGTTTTACAGTTGGAGGCTGGCGCTGATATGAAATACCTACAGGAGCGACTCGGTCATGGAAGTTATCAGATTACAGCAGACGTATACTCCCACGTATCCAAGAAGATAGAAAAGAAAAATACTGCCCAATTTGAAACTTACATGGACAGTATTTTAAAATAAAAATTTATGTGGGCGTTTCGTGGGCGCATACAATTTTTAGGTTGATTATGTTGATGCACCCACGGGGACAAACTCTGTCATAGCAGCGTTAATACGTTGTTAAATACTGTTCCCGCTCCCACGGGTGTACAGTGGTGCGGAACATATTCCATTCAATCTCTTTTGCTTCAGCAAAATGTTCATACAGGTGTCCGCCCAATGCGTCAACAATTGTGCTGTCTTTTTGCAGTTCCAGCAATGCATCCATAAGTGTTGCCGGCAAATCTTTGACACCATTTGCCTCCCGTTCCCTCTTATCCATGACATAAATGTTTCGATCGATGGTATCAGGCGGTGTCAATTTATTCTCAACCCCATCCAATCCGCTGGCAAGCAGTACCGCCATTGCCAAATATGGATTAGCAGCAGGATCCACACTCCTAACTTCTATCCGGGTACTCAGTCCGCGGGAGTATGGGATTCGTACGAGCGGGCTTCTGTTTGTTCCCGACCAGGCAACATAACAAGGCGCCTCGTATCCGGGTACAAGCCGTTTATACGAGTTGACAGTTGGATTGGTTACGGCTGTAAAATTTGTGGCATGTTTAATGATTCCGGCCGTAAACTGATAGGCAACATCACTTAATTGCATGTCATCCTGATTATTAAAAAACGCATTCTCACCGTTTTTAAACAAGGACATGTTGACATGCATACCGGATCCGTTAACACCGAACAATGGTTTTGGCATGAATGTCGCATGCAGGTTATGTTTTCTGGCAATTGTCTTGACTACCAGTTTGAATGTCTGGATATCATCCGCATGTTTTAATGCATCCGAGTATTTGAAATCAATCTCATGCTGACCGGGGGCCACTTCATGGTGTGATGCTTCAATTTCGAATCCCATTTCTTCCAATTCCAGGACGATATCCCGACGGCAGTTTTCGCCGAGGTCCGTTGGTGCCAGATCAAAATAACCGCCGCGGTCATTTAACTCCAGTGAAGGCTGGCCTTTGTCATCCAATTTAAATAAAAAGAATTCGGGCTCTGTCCCGATATTGAATGCATCAAATCCGAGCTCTTCCATTTTCTTAAGATTGCGTTTCAGATTATATCGCGGGCAACCTGCAAAAGGGGTTCCATCCGGGTTATAAATATCACAAATGAACCGAGCGACTTTCCCTTTTTCGGATGTCCATGGAAACACGACAAATGTGTCCGGATCAGGGTGCAAATACATGTCCGATTCCTCAATACGGACAAATCCTTCAATTGAGGACCCGTCAAACATCATCTTATTATCCAATGCTTTGTCTAATTGACTGAGGGGGATTTCAACATTTTTAATCGTTCCGAGCATATCGGTAAACTGCAGCCGGATAAAGCGGACATTTTCCGCTTCAATTTGTTTCATGATTTGTTCTTTTGTTAAGCCTTTGTGCATCCAATTACCTCCGTTATCAAATTAATGGAAAAATCAAGTAAGATCCCCCTGCCGGCAAACTCGATTCCCCCATTTTGCCCGCCTGGTATAGTTTATTTCTTAAAATTTGACGCAATTCTTTATCAGACAGGTCCTACGCGATTCATTTTTTCTATTCATTCCTCTCATCTTCCAGAATGAGATGTTTAATCCCTGCTGAATTAATCGCCTATCCAGCAAATTTAGTATCTCCAATGAACAATCAACATCATTAAGTAAGAATAAACGCTGATTGCCGGTTGATCTGACCAAGTAAATTAAATCTGATTCCCATACAATACCCGATTATTCTGGGTTCGGTCAGTCTTTGGCAGTGCTGATTAAAAATAAAAGCATCGAACGGCGATCCTGATCGTTCATCGAAAGTTTCTCCTTATTGATAATAGGTCATATCATACACTACATTAAAGTTTGACGTCAAATTCATGTTTTCCTTACATCAAAAAATAAAAAAGAGCCTTATTCAGCTCTTTAGCGTCATGAGTCCTTTTTCGATTAAATCATTTACGGCAGCTTCAAGTGCGATTTTAACATGTTCATAAGTTAAACCACCCTGAACAAATGCTGTATATGGTTCCCTAATCGGGCCATCTGCAGTCAATTCAAGACTGGCACCCTGAATGAATGTACCGGCTGCCATAATGACTTGATTCTGATAACCGGGCATTTCACTCGGGTACGGTGTCACAAAAGCATTCACCGGAGAGTTATGCTGGATTGCCTGGCAAAAAGCGATCATATTTTCCGAGTCATTAAATGTAACGGTCTGTATCAAATCTGTCCGCTTCGATTCATAATCAGGGCTTGTACAAAAGCCGGCCAAATCCAAAAATCTTGCAGTCAGGACAGCGCCTTTTAATGCTTCACCAACAATATGCGGAGCCATAAACAGTCCCTGAAACATTTCCTGCAGCATATTGAATGTTGCGCCCGTTTCCTTGCCGAGCCCCGGAGCAGTTAAACGATTGGCACACTGTTCAACATACTCTGTTTTTCCCGCAATATAGCCGCCTGCACGAACCATTCCACCACCAGGATTTTTAATCAGGGATCCAGCGATAACATCTGCCCCTGCATGCAGTGGTTCCTGTTCCTCAACAAACTCACCGTAACAATTATCAACAAAAATAATCAGGTTTTCGTTAATCGCTTTGACAAAATCGACCATTTCACCTATTTCATCAATCGTAAATGATGGTCTGTCATCATATCCTTTTGAACGCTGGATAGCAATGACTTTAGTCCTTGCCGAAATGCTTTGGCGGATGGCGGTATAATCAATCGAACCATCATCCAACAAATCTGTCTGATTATATGTAATATGAAAATCGTGTAATGAACCACTATAGTGTCCATTAACGCCAATAACCGACTCAAGTGTATCATAGGGCTTCCCGGTAATGTAGAGCAATTCATCACCCGGACGTAAAAGGCCAAACAGGGCAGTTGATATCGCATGTGTGCCAGAAACAATTTGCGGTCTTACGAGTGCATCCTCCCCGCCAAAGACTTCTGCATAAATGGCTTCCAGCGTCTCCCGTCCCAAATCGTCGTATCCATATCCTGTTGTCGAATAAAAGTGGCTCTCACTGACGCGATTATCCTTAAAGGCATCAAGGACTCTTTTTTGGTTCTTCTCCACGATTTTGGAAATGTTTGTATGCTGTGTTATACAGTCCCTTTCTGCATTTGCTATCAAATCTTTTAACATCATATCTTATTGCTCCTTCAACAAACGTTGCATCGGGTGGTTATGCCGAATATACCCGCTGATAAAGTACTTGTTTTCGTTTTCCTGAAAAAACCGCTCTGTTACAATTGATTCCTGTTCCAGGCGGTACAGCATTTTTCCCTGATCAGGGCTTAAACTTACTTTATACGAGTCCCATTCTTCCTTCAACGTATCTTCCAACTTTGTCAGCATGCGGTGGATATCAGAACGATCAAATGTACTGATCAAAATATTGGGATAATACATCGGGATAAAATCGTTGTCAATCAGATCTTTTTTATTATAAACCATCAGTTTTGGGATCGTATCAGCATCGAGATCTTGCAGTAAATTATTTACCGTCTTCTGGTGGTGCCATAAATCAGGATTTGCCGCATCAGCGACATGCAGGATAAAATCTGCCTCGGCTACTTCTTCAAGCGTTGATCTGAACGCAGCAATCAGTGATGTTGGTAGATCCTGAATAAATCCGACTGTATCGGTTATCAATGTTTGAAAACCTGATGGCAGCTGGATTTTGCGTGTCAGCGGATCAAGTGTCGCAAATAATTGATTTTCCACCAGCGCATCACTCTGGGTCAACTGGTTAAATAACGTTGATTTGCCGGCATTTGTATAACCGACAATGGCCACCTGGAAAACATCATTTGTTTTTCGGCGTTGGCGGTATTGTTCACGCTGGCGGACAATCTGCTTTAACTGTCGCTTGATATCATCAATCCGGTTTCTTATATGACGTTGGTCTGTTTCCAGCTTTGTCTCACCGGGACCACGTGTTCCAATCCCAGCCCCCAGACGTGACATTTCTTCACCCTTGCCACGCAGCCTTGGCAGGGTGTATTCCAACTGGGCAAGCTCCACTTGCAATTTACCTTCTTTCGTCCTTGCGCGCTGCGCGAAAATATCCAGAATCAGCTGGCTCCGGTCAATGACTTGAATGCCAATGCGATCACTTAGATTACGCAGCTGCCCGGGTGATAGTTCATCATTGGAGATGATGATATCAGCCTTTAACTCTTCGGCCGTTTCTCTTATTTCGTCCATTTTTCCTTCGCCGATATAGTAAGCGGGATGAATCCGCTGCCGATT
>NZ_DATGTI010000108.1:0-54997 GCF_035301925.1 Lentibacillus sp.
CTGAAAATAACGTGACATTCGAATTGACGGCACGAAACCTAACAGATGAAGCGATCACATATGATGTCAAAGCTAATGCCCAGACAGATCAGCCTGTTGCAAATGGTGAGGACACAATCGTTGCTCCCAATCAGTTTGCAGCAATGGAACTGGACGGAGCAGCAACCGTTAATGGTGAAGATGTCAGTGAAATCGACGTACCAGCAAACGGTGAGGCGACCATTACTGTTTCCATTGATGTCAGCGATGTGGATGCGCAATTAATGGAAACCTTCACAAACGGCTATTGGCTTGAAGGGTTTGTGACACTGACAGATCCGAATGATGTGAATCCGGAAATATCAGTCCCTTATGTCGGCTTTAAAGGCGAATGGGATGATGCACCGATATTGGACAAGCCGATGTGGGATGAGGATTCTTATTACGGGATGACCGGGATTGCCACATCAAGTGGAGAAGATGAAGAAGGCAACCAGCAATTTGCTTTCCTCGGTCAGGATTTGCAGACAGGCGAAACGGATCCGGATAAAATTGCCTTTTCGCCAAATGGAGATGGTCAAAAAGATGATGCATTACTCGTCCCATCATTTTTGAGGAATGCAAAAGAAGTAAGATTTAATGTTTTAAATGAAAACAAAGAAAAAGTACGCACCATTGCGACCGAGTCTTATATTGCCAAGAACTATTACGATGCCGGTGCAGGACCGATGTATTATTTGGATTCTTCACGCATCTGGGATGGCAAAATTGACGGCGAAAAGGCACCGGAAGGCAAATATTATCTGCAGGTGGAGGCCATTATCGACTATGATCAAGCCGAATGGCAATCACTTGAAATTCCTATTGAACTGGATACGACAGCTCCCGAACTGGATGCGGAATTTGATAAGGAATCGCAAACGGTAAGTGTTGATACAGAAGATAATTCGGATGGTGTCGGAGTTTCATACTGGGACGTAAGGATTGACGGAGAATCGATACTGGATGAGCCGTATGCCGGTGGTGAAACTGAACATCAGCTGACGAAAAAGCTGAAACCTGAGCAAACATTAAGTGTTGTGGCTGTCGATTATGCCGGCAACCAGGTAAAAGAAGTGGCATCTGAAGGAAATGATACAACCATGCCGGAGCTTCATTTGATGACACCGGAATTTCAGGGTATTAAAACCTCAAGGGAAGTTAAATTTACAGGCTATGTAACCGATCAATCCGGCGTCGACGAAGTGACCGTTGATGGTGAGGTGGCTGAGCTTGTCTATAACGAAGCAGAAGACCGCTATGATTTTTCGGTCCCCATCAATCATGACAGTGATGGTTACTTTTTAAAGCATATCAAGGCAGTCGACAATGCTGGGA
Source organism: Lentibacillus sp. (assembly GCF_035301925.1). Lineage (GTDB taxonomy): Bacteria > Bacillota > Bacilli > Bacillales > Amphibacillaceae > Lentibacillus. The sequence continues at coordinate 1,357 of NZ_DATGTI010000108.1, forward strand.
ATGAAGCGGAAATTGGCCGGAGATATTTTGTGGATACAGAAAAAGCAGCATTGCAAGTAGATGCACCCGACAAAACGGACGCTAATTCCATTAATGTGTCAGCAACCATTACCGACAATTTTGATGATATCCGCTTATATGTGAACGGTAGTGAGGTCTATCGTCATGACCAGTCCGAACCGTATGGCATGAAAGGCTTTGAAGAAACGATTGACGATATCGAACTGGATCTTGAAAATGGTAAAAATGCGTTCGAGTTCAAAGTGGTCGATCTTGGCGGACATGTGACAAAACAGACCATCGAAATTGAGCAAGCGTCAAGTATCGATGCCATGCTGACGCTTGTCGATCAGTATAAATCAGATGGCGAGATTACAGGCAGTCAGGCAAGATTGATGAGGATGCAGCTGACAACGATTGGGCATTTTCATGACAGCGGTACAAGCGATAAGGCTGTCAAACATATGAACAGTTTCAAGCAAATGCTTCATCATTACGAGGAAAATGGACAGATAATGGAAGATGCTGCAACTGAACTGCGGACACATGCTGACAATTTGCTTGATAAGTGGCAATAGAGGTCAAACCTTAAATATCCTGCTTCTGCGGTAATCGTGAATTGCCGCAGAAGGGGTGTTTAACTTCAGGGGATGTTCAAAGGAGCATGATCATGAGTCGTTTTTTGTGGACAAAGAGGAATCCGGATGTGAAACGATCTATTGTTTTCCCGCTCGTGTGTAGTTATCTGTTGTTTCTGACGGTTGCTTTGCTAACGTCACCGACAAATGCTTATTTTACGGATTCAGCTGTTACTGAAGGAGACTTGTCTGCTGCCGGACAATTTGCTTCGGAGGGAAATATAACGAAAGCCGGTAAGGATAATCAGGATACTGGGCAACCAGAAACACATCAAGAAAGTGAATCAGAACAAGCTGAACAACGAGACGAAGCAGGTCAGCCGGAAAAAAATCAACAGAATACCGACCCGAACGATGAAGGTGACATCGATCATGATGATGAGCAGGAACATGATTCCGAGCCGGAAACCGGGGCGGATAAAGGAAAGCAGGATGCAGGCATACAAACGGAAAAAACAAATCCGGATAAACAGGATGCGTAAATATTTAAAAATGACAACGGAAAAGAAGCGAAAAAAACAGATACGTCGTCAACAGCCGGCCTGGGTAAAATCGGATCAGGAAAATGGATGACAGCACTAACGAATGACGGAAAATTGGTATCGGGGTGATGCACGTATATGAAAGGAAAACGGATCTTAAAGGTGATGAGTCACATCACAACAACCTTGCTATTTATTGTCCTGCTCGTTACCTTGTTCTCGGTCATTGTGATGAGAGCATCAGGAGGGGAAGCCAGTATTTTTGGCTATCAGCTCAAGTCAGTGCTGTCTGGATCCATGGAGCCGGAGATTCAAACAGGATCCATTATAGCCATTAATACCGATGATGCACAGGATACATTTCAAAAAGGCGATGTGATTACGTTTCAGACGAATGATGATATGGTTGTGACCCACCGGGTTGCAGAAGTGGATAATGGACATTATGTAACGAAAGGGGACGCAAATGACGCACCTGATGTGGAACCGGTGACGCAGGAAAGTGTTATCGGAGAGTATACCGGATTTTCCATCCCGTATGCCGGCTATGTCATGACGTTCGCCAATTCCAAAGAGGGTGCTGCCATATTGTTGGTTTTGCCAGGCATTTTCCTCATTATCTACTCCATTATAACGATTTGGCGTGCGTTACGAAAAATTGATCAGCCGGAAAAAGAAGTGAAGCCAGATGTCAAAAAGGGAGATACTTGAACAACATTTAATCAAATATGAAAGGGGAATGTTAAATGGGTATTAAAAAACAATTGGGTATGGGTGTGATGACGGCGGCATTAGGTTTAACCCTGATCAGCGGGGGAACATATGCCTATTTCAGTTCAAGCCAGACGACAAACAATACATTTGCTGCGGGGACATTGGATTTGGCCGTGGAGCCGACGACAATTATTGACGTGGACAGCCTGAAACCGGGTGATTCAGTTACACGTAGTTTCGAATTGCAGAACAGTGGTTCATTGGATATTAATAAAGTATTGCTTGAGACGGATTATAGTGTTACTGATGCGGAGGGCGACAACACCGGGGATTTCGGCGAGCATATCCAGGTTGAGTTTTTATACAACGCTGATCAACTGAATGATGTCATTTATGAGACAACGTTAGCGGAATTGAAGGATATGGAACCGGAAGCAGTAAATGAAGAAGTGTTCCTGCCTATGTTGGGTGAAGATGGCCTCGAAGCTGGTACGCTGGATGATCTTGTTGTTAAGTTCAGTTTTGTGGATAACGGCGAAGAGCAAAATCAATTCCAAGGTGATTCATTAAATCTGGAATGGACGTTTAACGCTCAGCAAACAGCAGGTGAAGAACAGTAAAAAAGTGTCGTCTGTACCATCATATGCAAAAAGGTTTACATTAAGCAACCGCCAGATCAGGTTCCCTCGAAGATAACCTGGTCTGGCGGTTTGCTTTTAAAGTGCCTATGTGGGAAAAACGGTCCGATCAAGTCAGCTTTTTTCCCTCAAGTATCATACTTCTTGAGGCCCATTTTCACTTTCCGGATCTTTCTCAATGTACCAAATAAATTTATTGGTATAGCCATAAATAATCACAAGGATAATCGCGGCAAAGTTCAGCCACATGAATGGTAAATATTGCAGTACGGGAACGCCGAACATGGCAGCCATGAATATGCCATTGTCTGACCATGGCACCATCCCCGATGTTAATGTTCCGCCTACTTCCGTGTTCCGTGAAAGGATTTTTCTGTCCACGTTTAACCGATCATAGTTCTTTTCCATAATTTTTGGCGTTAAAATTAACGAAACATACATGGCACAGCCAAAGACGTTGGATAAAAATCCGGTAATAAGTGTCGAAATCGATAAGCGACCGGTATTTTTAATCAATTTGGTGAAGGATCCAACGAGAACCTGCAAAGCACCAATGTAATTTAATAAACCGCCAAAACCAAGCCCGAGAATAATGACCATGACGGACCCAACCATTCCGGTAATGCCGCCACGGTTTAATAATTCATCCATAAATTCATTACCGGATTGCAGATTAAATCCTTCATAAGCGGTATTTAAGGCCGAGATAAAATCCATATTCTGGAATATCCAGGCCCAAACTGCGCCCAATAAAGCTCCAAAGGCAATTGTCGGTACGGCGGGCTTTTTCATAGCCAGTAAAATAATGACTATCAAAGCGGGGATCAGCATTATCCAGCTGATATTAAATGTATCCCCGATTGCCGTCATGATGGATTCTACTCTGCTTAAGTCGACATTATCAGCTGTATACGTAAAGCCTACAATCGTAAAAATTGTGCCACTGATGACCAAAGCTGGAATACTGACATAAAGCAGTGATTTGATATGTTCCACAATGTTAACTTTTGTAATTGAAGCTGTCAGGACAGTACTGTCGGATAACGGTGACAGCTTGTCTCCAAAATAGGCCCCTGATAGAACAGCACCCACAACCAGTGGAAGCGGAATACCCAGTCCTTCCCCGACACCGACCATCGCGATACCGGCTGTCCCGGCTGTTCCCCAAGATGTACCTGTAGCCAATGAGGTCACTGCACAGAGTATGACGGTCGCCAATAAAAATATGCTGGGATGAATAAATTCCAAACCGTAATAGATGATGCTTGGTACAATGCCGCCAGCAATCCATGTACCGATAAGCGCCCCTACAGCAATCAAAATTAAAACAGCTTCAAGACCATTGAATATGCCATTTTTAAGCGCTTCCTGTAAATCATCATATTTATATCCTAATCTGAGCCCCAGCATGATGACCAAAAATAGAGCGATAAACAATGCCAATTGAATGGACAGATCAAAAATACCGGTAAACGAAAAGGCAATTGCCAGGAATAGAACAAGTAATATGAGTACCTCTAAAATCGTCGGATGACGTCTGTTACTTTCCTGATTCTGATTCATTTTCATTCTCCTCCCTGGAATTCATCATGGACAGAAGTATTTCATATTTTGTGAGGGTTGTTTACATCATATGATGAACGTCATTCCAGCATGATTCATTCGTACTGATAAAGCGGGGATTAACGGTCTTTTTTAAAGGCAGGTGAAGGCTTTTCTTTAAAGGACTGATTGTTTGGCTATATGGAAAAGCGTCTCGTTTTCTAAGAACGAGACGCTATGGAGTCAGGCCGTTTTACGATTCTCTTTGGTCCGTATTTCATTAAATCGTTTCGTTTCCTTAACGACAACCCCTGATAAGAATAAGATGCCGATTAAGTTCGGTACAGCCATTAATCCGTTGAAAATGTCACCCAGGTTCCATACTGTTTCCAGTGACATCGTAGCTCCGGGGATGATAGCCAATACGAAAATAATCCGGTAAATTATGGTAAAGTTGTCCCCGGCCAGGTAGGTAAAACATTTTTCGCCGAAATAGCCCCAGCCCAAAATGGTCGAGAAAATAAATGTCAGCAGTGTCACCGCGACAACAATATCACCATATCCAGGCAGCAGTGCTTCAAACGATTGTGCTGTGAGTGCAGCACCTTCCGTTCCGCTTGTGTACAAGTTTGCCATGGTTAATGTGAGACCTGTAACCGTACAAACGATAATAGTATCGATAAAGACTTGGGTCATGGAAATCAGTGCTTGACGTGCCGGGACGTCTGTACGTGCGGCTGCAGCGGCAATCCCGCCGGTACCCAGACCAGCTTCGTTGGAAAACAGTCCGCGGGCAACCCCCATTCGGATAACCGTCCCAATCGTTCCGCCAGCAGCGGCTTGTCCGGTAAAGGCATCACTGAAAATTAATCCGAAAGCTTGTGGCACAGCATCGATATTTATGAAAACAATAATGAAACCGGCTATCAGATAAAAAACAACCATGACCGGGACGAGGATACTGGCCGTACGTCCTATACTTTTCACGCCACCAATGATAACGAGCCCAACGAGAATTGCAAATACCAGACCGGTTACCCAAAGCGGCACATTGAACACATCGTTGGCAACATCTGAGGCAGCATTTGCCTGAATCATGTTGCCGATTCCAAAGATGGCCGCAAAGACGGCAAAAAAAGCAAAAACCATGCCCAGCCATTTTTGTCCCAGGCCTTTTTCAAGATAATACATTGGTCCCCCGGACATTTCGCCTTTAACATTTTTTTGGCGGTATTTGACACCAAGAATCCCCTCAGAATATTTCGTCGCCATTCCGACAAGCGCTGTGATCCACATCCAAAAAACGGCACCAGGACCGCCGGCGACAACCGCCGTTGCCACCCCGACGACGTTACCAGTTCCAACCGTTGCAGCCAGAGCCGTCATGAGCGCCTGGAAATGGGATATATCCCCTGCGGATTTCTGATCATGTTTTTTAAAGGTAATTTTTAATGCGTAAGGCAGCATTCGGAATGAGAAAAACGCTAATCGGACAGTTAAGTACAAACCCGTTCCCACTAATAGGATAATCAGCGGCAGACCCCAAATAAAACCGCTTATTTCGTCAGTTACTTCCAAAAGCCATTCTCCCATGTTATACCTCCTTTGTACAAGATATAGTAAAAAAGGTATACGAATATTAGTAAAATGTCAATAAGTCTGAAGAATGAATGTACCTGTTTACAACAGTTTTTGTCATAATGTGAATACCGGTGGATAAGATAAACATGAAATCCGATAAGTTTAGGAGGAAAGTCAGATGTCAGAACAGAACAAGAACCGAAACAAAGATAAGAACAAGCAAAATAATAAAAACCGGTTTGTGAAACAAAAACCTGATCCTGATGTGGAGTTCGCAAAGGATCGGGAGTTTCTCAATTTGGATAATAAGCGGAACAAACGGCATCGGTGAACTCTCAAATATGTTGACCGGGTCAAATCTGCCGGTTGAGCGCTGCTGATTTTGTTTGACCGGCAGCTACTGTTCCCGGAAATATAGAAGGGGGTTAGAAAGTGTTCGATTACCTCCTGAACCCCCGTGTGTTTCAGATCTGACTTAAATTTTAAGGCTCCAGTCACGACAATCTCCAGTAGTCCCGCTGAAACATACACATTGTGACAGCATCATGATATTCCCCATTGATAAAGAAGTGCTCATTCATGACTCCCTCAACCTGGAAGCCAACTTTTTCATAAATATGTTTGGCTTTCTCATTTGCCCTGGCAACGATCAAGTAAAGTTTATGGAGATTAAGTACGGAAAACGCGTAGTCTATTGTCAATTTTGTGGCGGCAGCTGCATAACCCTTTCCCTGATGGACAGGGTCGATCATGATGGCAAATTCCGCATTCCGATGTCTCTGTTCGATATCAAACAGTCCGACAAATCCCAGTCTTTGATCACCGTCGGTTAAGATGAATTCACGGTTCCGTGGGTTATCTTTGTTTTTGTCATAGCTGTCTTTCAAATGTTCCATGGACATATAAGATTCACTGAACCAGTAATTCATGATATCCGGATTATTGAATAGTTTGTGCAAAAATAATAAATCATCTTTTTCCAGTGTCCGCAGTAGTATGTCGTTTGCCACGTTGTCGAGTCTCCTTTGTCCCTTTTTAGCATTTATAATACCAGAAGTTCTGACCATTCAACAGCAGGTTTCCAATATCTTTAAAATATGTGTCAAATATTCTTGAGGCAGAATGAGGCATTTTTCCAGCCAAAAAAGAGAAGGCACGCTATCATAAATATATGCTTGTTACATTTAGAAAGCATGACCTTCTCATGGAAAGTATTACATCAAAATTCATTAATAAAGGAAACTTAACCGTTTTGGTAGAAAGTGTACGGCTCCTTCGTATTTTATTTTTCAGTGTATTTTGTAGTATAATAGAATCACATGGCTTTATACACAATCAATAAGAGATTCGCAGCAAATTAAGTGAAGGAGTTTTCATCATGGCAAATTTGACACGGGATTTTTTTATCGGACTTTCAAATAATCGATTTTTGAATACGCAGGCGAAAAAGTGGGGATTTTCCCTTGGTGCCGATAAATTTGTTGCCGGTACAACCGTTGAAAGTGTTTTGGAAGCGGTTAAGAAGTTGAACCAGCTAGGCATCAGCTGTACGCTTGATAACCTCGGTGAGTTTGTTTCTGATAAAACAGAAGCTAGTCAGGCCAAGGATAAAATCATCACGCTGCTTGCAGCAATTCACAGGGAACGTGTGGATTGCCATTTATCAGTTAAACTGACCCAGCTTGGGTTGGATATTGATCAGGATTATTGCATAGATAATATGAAGGAAATTCTTGATACGGCGAAACGGTACGATATTTTCGTCAATATTGATATGGAAGACTATACACATTATGAACAGACACTGGATGTGCTTCATCTCCTCCGTGAAAGCTATGATAATGTCGGGACAGTCATCCAGTCGTACCTTTATCGTGCGGGGGATGATCTGGAAAAGTTGAAAGATGTCCGGATCAGGCTGGTCAAAGGCGCATACAAAGAAAGTGAAAAGGTGGCCTATCAAGACAAACATGATATCGACCGTAACTTTCTGAAGCTGGCCAAACAAAGACTTTTGGGAGATACGTTCACATCGATTGCTACGCATGACCATCATATTATTGATGAACTGAAAGCGTTTGTGAAGAAACACAATATTGATAATGATCAATTCGAATTCCAGATGCTTTACGGTTTCCGGAATGACATGCAGCAAAAGCTGGCTGATGAAGGCTATCATTTCTGTACGTATATTCCGTTTGGGGATGACTGGTTCGGGTATTTCATGCGCCGTCTTGCCGAACGCCCGCAAAATATGAATCTGGTTGTGAAAGATGTGTTTTACACTGACGACAATAAGCTGAAAAAAGGCCCAATTGTTGCTGGTGTCACATCCCTTTCTGCGCTAGCGTTGTGGCGAGTTAAAGCAAAACGCAATAAGAAAAATGATTGAATAAATGAAATCGGTTGGGACCGCGGGGTCTCTGACCACGCGTCCCAACCTCAAATCGCGCGACAAACACCTCAAATCGCGCGACAAGCGCCCCAATTCGTGCGACAAGCGCCCAATTTGCGCAATGCAGCGCAAGAGCATTCTGAATTCGCGCAGGTAAACAAAATTCGTAAGGAAAATGATAGACGAATCTATCAAAAACCAATTTTTCCCCTCCTTTATAGACAATAGCTTTCCAAAAAAAGAAAGGCTAGTTCACAGGGCCGATTCGGTTCAACTAACATCCAGTGGAAGAACAACGCTGAATGTAGTTTCACTCTATGATATACTGCCCATAGATATAAAGTCCTAGTAGGGGGTATACAATTTTGAAAAAGAAAAAATGGGTAACTGTTTCGTCTTTTTTACTTTTAATTGCAGCCTTGTTTGTGCTTGCCGTCATGCAGGGCGGTTTGCTGAAGCATGATGCTTTGGAGGGATCAGACATTAAAGCAACGACAAATGATGCGAAACTTGCCAGGTTCGCTGTTGAAGATCCGACAAAGTCGGAGTCTAAAATGAAGAAGAAAGAAATACATATTAACGATAACCAGGATCAATCAGAGGATGAAGAACAAGAGGGAGCGGAGAAAACGGAAGAGCCGATTGAATCTATCACCAAATATGTAACCGTTTCATCCTTGAATGTCCGCTCAGGTCCAGGGACCGATTATGATGCTGTCGGAGCTTTGGCTATTAATCAATCGGTGGATGCAAGTGCGGTACCGGAAGAAAATGGATGGGTGAAAATAGCCGGTGATAACCTGTCTGGCTATGTGAACGGAAAATATCTATCAGATGATAAAGTGGAAGTGCGACAGGTAAATGCAAGTGAAGACAGTTCGCAATCGACAGACAGTAAAGAAACAAATTCCGGAAAGAGTAAAAAGTCTGATAAAAATGAAAATACAAAGCAGCCGGAACGTAATGATGCGGACAAGCTTAATACAGTTGATGGGAATAACCAGCTTATACTTGTCACAACCAATGGATACGGAACCAATCGGGCACGCGTTCAGACATTTGAGCGGAACGGAAATGGGACATGGGATCAGCTGCTTGATGTACCGGGATTTATTGGGAAGAATGGCTTTGCTGATTCGAAAAAAGAGGGGGATATGAAAAGCCCAACAGGCAAATATACGATTGGAACAGCATTTGGTCGAAGCGGCAATCCGGGAACCAAATTGCCATTTAGAGGCATTACGCCGGATGATGTTTGGGTAGACGATCCCGAATCGGAATTGTATAACACGTGGCAGTCCAAGCAAGAGACGAAAGATCAGTGGTCGAGTGCCGAAAATATGGATATACCGGCTTACACTTATGGATTTGTCATTAACTATAATACAAATCAGACGCCCGGTGCCGGGAGTGCAATCTTTTTCCATGTGGCCAACAGCTATACGGCAGGATGTACCGGGGTATCGCAGGCGAACGTCGTTAAGATTTAACAATGGCTTGATCCGGCAAAAAACCCGGTCATTATCCAGACACCTGTGAGCGGATTGGGACATTATTAAGTTAAACTGCTTCACCCGGAGAGCGAAAGAACAAGATATAGGGTAATTCTATTATCTATCAAAAGGCAGGTGTATAAAAATGTATACAGGAACTGAAAGTCGGGCGTCGTCTGCACAAACCATCCTTGATATGGATGCCACGTCACTTGCTGCTACCGTCAAACATCATGAACGAACAAGCTCAGAAATCGTGAAAACCTATATTGACCACCAGAGACGGGTGAATCCTGCGATTAATGCGGTGGTTGAGGAGCGCCATGAAAAAGCCTTAGACGAAGCCAGGCAAAAGGATGAAGCGCGAAATCAGCCAAACGATGGTCCATTATATGGTGTACCGATCAGCGTGAAAGAAGCGTTCCACGTTACGGGTATGAAAACGACAGGAGGCCTTATGCACCGTAAGCATCTGATTTCCAGGAAAGATGCCGAGGTTGTCAGCAGGCTGAAAAAAGCAGGTGCGATTATTTTGGGTAAAACGAATACCCCGATGTTATGCTTTTGCCAGGAAACGGATAATAAACTTTACGGCAGGACAAATAACCCTTGGGATTTGTCAAGGACATCGGGTGGTTCGAGCGGTGGCGAGGGTGCATTGCTCGGTACAGGCGGAGCGGCCGCCGGTATTGGTTCCGATATTGGCGGCTCCATTCGTTTTCCGAGTCATTTCAATGGTGTCATTGGTTTCAAACCAGGGCGTCATCAGGTATCTGATCAAGGCCATTTTCCCGGATTTGATCATCCGCTGCAGAAGCGAATGTCGGGGATTGGCCCAATGGGAAAATCAGTCAGGGATATTGAATGTTTATACCAAATAATGGCGAATAAACGGCCGGAAAAACAGGCCATAAATGATTTCATTGTTGATATTTTATCCGCTGACACGGGCTTTCCGTTATCTGCCCGCACGAAGCACGCACTTGATCAGATTGAAGAGGTTTTAAAGCAAGAGCTGACTGTCAGACGTGCTGTGCCGCCTTATTTTAACGACAGTGCCCAGCTCTGGCAGGAAATCATGTCGATTGATGGAGGAGAAGCGATTAGGGCATTGGCTTTCAATGGACGGCCAAATGTCTTATCGTCTTATGTAAAAGAAAAACTCAGCCGCAAAACAGCGGTTCATCCCTATCTTTCATGGGCGCTGATTGGAGCAAAGGTTTTTAAACCGTCCTCTCAAAGGTTAAAGGAAATTGAAGCGACGGTTGAGCAGGGTGATGATGTCTTATCGGCGTATTTACCGAACCGTCTGCTGATTTTCCCGGTCTACCATACAGGTGCACTTGAACATGGCAAAGTGTATCGAGACATATTCTCGGTTCGTAAAACGTTTTTGCAGTATATGCCGTTCGTGGCGTATGCCAATGTCTGGGGGTTGCCGTCATTGACCGTTCCTGTGGGTGAAGATGAAAATGGCATGCCGATTGGGATTCAGATTATGAGTATCAACGGCAATGAGGATGCGATTTTCCGGATTGGTAAAATACTGGAAAACCATTTAAGAGGATTTGTGCGCTGTTCGCAATATGATACAGGATTATAAAAACAGTGCTGTAGCTTATTAACGGTCAGCTGAATTTCTTCCAAATGGATGGGCTATGCATTTTGTGCAGCCCTTTTTCACGCTATTTGAGATATTTACTTTTGCTATGGACTGGCTTACAATAAAATAAAGAGGTGATGGGCATGGGCGTTGTGACCGTTGACTTTGACGGCACGCTTTACAAGGGAAATTCGTTTAAAATGATGTTCCAGGCAGCGAATAGAACGTTTGGTTTGAAGCAGTGGGCTGTTGTCGGGACAGGCATTGTCAAAGCGATAACTGCGGGTCTGGTCAAAGGCAAAAATGCGTTCAGGATGCAATTTTTCAAGGCGTTTGCTAAATCGTTTAAAGGTATGACAGACGCAGAACTTGATGAATTTTTCAATAAACTGGTGGAAATGGGCAAGCATGATGTCCATTATGATTTGATCCATACCATTCGCGAACATGAACGGCAGGGCGATCACATCATCGTTTTGTCCGGTGCACTTGCCCCCTTTTTAAAAGCGTTCACAAAAGAGATGGGATTGGATGTCCATATTATCAGTACGGAACTGCAGATTGACGGGAATGGGATTTGTACAGGCAAAGTCGGGTCTCTCATTAACGGCCATGAAAAAGTGAACCATGTCAGGAAGTGGATTGAGCGTCAGAAACAGCTTGGCAACCTGACAAAAGCTGAGGCAAATGAAACGTGGGCATATGCCGACAGCGAAAGCGATGTCCCCTTGTTTCAATTCGTTAAACATCCAATAGTTGTGAACCCAGATGACACCATGAAAAAGATAGCTATGAAAGAAGGCTGGGCTTTGTTTGGTTGATGGGACGTGAGGTCATACCCTGTGCGCCCCAATTGACTTAATCGTCCAGGTTTCGTACACTAATTATAACTAGTTTTCAGAAAATTAATAGAGAAGAGGACTCATTATATGTCCATTCATGATTATAACCATTTGCACAAAACCATTCACGATTATATTCAGGTGAACGGGTGGATATGGGGATGACCGTCAGCTGAGCACAAGGAATCATCACAAATAGCATTAACAAAGATAAATTACATCCGGAATAACATTTAAAAGAAGATTTTTTATGATTCAAGACGGTTTTTAATACCTTATGGTCTTGACGCAGCATGATGGCTGAAAAAGCATTCCCAGATGGCGGGATTATATGGTGCGACCCTGCAGTTGAATTATTAGAGAAACCGGGACTTGGATTCAGCTGAGTTTTGCTTGGTGATATTTAGATGACATAAGGGGTAAACTGTCTAAGATGAATCAAATTGACAAAGGTGATTCCGCATGAATGTCAGGATTGAATTAGCATATGCCACACCTAAAGGGACTGAGACCTTTTTCAGGTCAGAAGAGATGCCGGCAGCCAAGGCACTTTTGCTGGCTGAGGATCTGGAAAAAACCAGGCGTGCAAAGTGTGTGGATTTTATTGACAACTATGACCGTAAATGGACGGTAAAAGAATTAAAGAAACAGATGGAAGCTATTCAGACTGAGCCACATGATGTGACCGTTTATTTTGACGGCGGCTTTGACCGGAATACGAGGACGTCCGGTCTTGGCTGTGTTATTTATTTTGAACAGAACGATAAGTCATGGCGTCAGCGCAAAAATGCTTTAGTCGAGGAGCTTGAAACCAATAATGAAGCTGAATATGCTGCACTTCATCTGGCTGTACAGGAAATGGAGCTGATCGGTGTCCATCATTTGCCGGTGACCTTTGCCGGCGATTCGCAGGTTGTGATCAATCAGCTGAAAGGTGAATGGCCGTGTTATGAACCGGAATTGAACAAGTGGGCGGACTGGATTGAAGATGATCTTGAACGGCTTGGGATTGACCCGGATTATGATGTAATACCACGAAAAAATAATCAAGAAGCGGACCGGCTGGCGTCACAGGCTTTAAAGGGTGTTGATGTCATGAGTACGCGTGAGGTGTAGTGCTTTAGGAATATCTTTTCTGCGCTGGCGCAAATTGTGCCAACGCGCGGTACACCATCTAAATTCGCTCAACGCCCCGAAATATCTTGGCAGCGCTCACGGGATTTCGCGCGGCACCCCCAGGAATTCGCGCGACGTTCATCCCAATTCGCGCGACAACACCATGAATTCGCGCAACACTTCTGTAAATTCGCGCGATAAGTTGCGTAATCGCGCGACATGCAAAGGGTAGAATCAAGCAAATTGACACAACTTCATTACCGCTATATAATACTGGGTGTATAAATTGGATAATGGCATATCCGTTTTGATGACGGGAGAGGTTCTTAGCTTTAACCCTCTATAAAAAACTAAGGACAGATGATACCAATGTTGAAACCATGTGCCTTAGGCCGTGGTTTTTTTATTTGCCAAATGTTAAGGTGGGAGGTTTTCGCGATGGCAGAACGACGTGATGATTTACAGGATTTGACACAACTGGGGAATCAAGGAACAGATTATCAGTTTGATTACACGCCTGACGTGCTTGAGGCAATTGATAACTTGCATCCTGACCGTGATTATTTTATCAAATTCAACTGTCCTGAATTTACGACGCTTTGCCCGATGACCGGACAGCCGGATTTCGCGACAGTTTATATCAGCTATATACCGGATGAGAAAATTGTTGAAAGCAAATCGTTGAAGCTGTATTTGTTCAGTTTCCGGAATCATGGGGATTTTCACGAGGATTGCATGAATATTATCATGAACGATTTAATCGATTTGCTGGATCCGCGCTACATTGAGGTATGGGGGAAATTCACACCGCGCGGGGGCATATCCATTGATCCATACTGCAATTACGGAAAGCCGGATACCAAGTTTGAGCAGATGGCAACCCAACGCTTGATGAATCATGATCTATATCCGGAAAACATTGATAATCGCTGATAGAGGGCCAGCTCTGAATCCTTTCCTGAACGTATCAATACGCCAGATTAGTCGTTTTTCTGTTAAAAGTCCTGGGTGACCAGGCTTTTCAATTGATAGGGAGAGGATATAATGTTTGTTTATTTAAATGCGTTATTTGTCGGATTGTTATTATTAGCCAATGTGATAGGTGTCAAATTGTTCAGCATCGGGGAAATTGTGCTGCCTGGAACGCTTGTTGTCTATGTTGTCACATACATCATTACGGATGTGATTGGTGAAGTGTACGGGAAGGAGGCGGCCCGAAAGACTGTACAAGCAGGCTTTTTGACACAGGTCATTGCACTCGTTTTCATTTTTATCGTTATCGAATTACCGCCGGCACCGGATTTTGGGATGCAGTCAGAGTTTGCGGCCATTTTGGGCGGAAGTTTCCGGGTGATGGTTGCCAGCCTGATGTCGTATGCCGTCAGCCAAAACCTTGATGTCAGCATCTTTCACCGTTTAAGGGCACGACATGGGGAGTCGAAACTTTGGCTGCGGAACAATCTGTCCACGATGACCAGCCAGCTTGCTGATACGGCGATTTTTATCACGGTCGCCTTTTGGGGAACTGTCCCATTCGGTGTCTTACTCGGCATGCTTGTTTCTCAATATGTGGTCAAACTAATGATTGCCCTAATTGACACGCCAATCGTCTATTTACTTGTGAAACTTGCGAAAAAAGAGATGATAGGTGCTAAGAATCCCGGCACGTGATGTGTGCCGGGTTTTTAATAGGCTAACTCACCGATTTCTTCGAGTCTGACTACCGCTCTCTGACCTTTGAACAGACAGGCGGCAGTCCGGGTATTTTAACCCGAAGCCCGCAATGTGCTCTGTCTGATCTCCTCCACTTTTTCAACCCAGTCAAATGGATCCTGGATTTTCCCGTATTGGATACCTGTGAGGGTGTCATAAAGCCGTTTGGCTGTCACGCCAGTTTTGCCGCTGTTGATTTCCAGATGTTCATGGTTCCATACCAGATCACCGATTGGGGAGATGACGGCGGCTGTTCCGGCGCCGAATGCTTCCTCCAGCGTGCCTGCTTTATGCGACTGATACACTTCTTCCATGGATATTTTCCGTTCTTCAACCGGTACATCCCAGTGCTTCAGCAGCTCGATAACCGAGTTGCGGGTGACACCTTCCAGAATGCTGCCATTCAACGCAGGTGTGACGACTTTTCCGTCAATCTTAAAAAAAACATTCATGCTGCCGACTTCCTCAATATATTTCCGCTCAACCCCGTCAAGCCACAGGACCTGGGCAATGCCTTCATCCGCTACCTCCTGGGCTTTCAGGCTTGCTGCGTAATTTCCGCCGGTTTTGGCTTCACCGGTGCCGCCTTTTACAGTGCGGACATAATCATTTTCAACTGCAATTTTTACTGGATCAATACCTTCTTCGTAATACGCACCGACCGGCGATAGGATAATAATAAATTTATAATGGCGTGATGGTGCAACACCGAGAAAAGGTTCAGTCGAAATGATAAACGGCCGGATATACAGTGATGTTCCTTCCGCTTCAGGAATCCAGTCTTTCTCCAGTCCGACGAGCTGTTTGACTGCCTTTAGCGCAAATCTCTCGTCAATCGGCGGGATACAAAGTCGGCTGTTGGAATGATTCATCCGCTTGAAATTGCGCTGCGGACGGAATAATAGTATTTCGTCGTCCGGTGTGCGATACGCTTTCATCCCCTCAAATACCGACTGACCGTAATGGAAAACCATTGCCGACGGATCGACAGTCAGCGGCTCGTACGGTACAATGCGCGGATCATGCCACCCTTTATCATCCGTGTAGTCCATCAAAAACATATGATCTGTAAAAATTCGTCCAAACTCCAGCTGATCTGCCTGGGGTTTTTCTTTGCCTGAAGAACAGAGTTTCATTGGAATTAATTGTTGTTCTTCCTCCATGTCGCCATCCCCTTGTGTAAAAATTTATAATCCATCATAGAATATTTTTGCATTAAAAGCAAGCCCAAAATTTGATTTTTTGCATATTATTATAATCTTTTAAAAATTACGCTTCCCTTGTCTGAATCATTGTGGTAAAGTATTAAATTATCTGAAAAGTTAATTCAATTTAGGAGGGGAAACCATGAAAACATTGGAGAAAGTGAGTAATTTTGCTGGCAATACGTTTGCCGTCTGGGTAATTCTGTTTGGTATGTTAAGTTTAATGTTTCCGGGAGGTTTTGCGTGGATTGCGCCCCATGTATCTATCCTCCTCGGCATTATTATGTTTGGTATGGGACTGACACTGACGCTGGATGATTTTAAAGGGGTGCTCAAGGCACCGGTAAGTGTTCTGGTTGCTGTGGCGGCGCAATATATCATTATGCCGCTGGTGGCGTTTGGCCTTGCTGTTATGTTTCAGCTGCCCGCGGAGGTTGCGGCCGGTGTCATTTTGGTCGGTTGCTGCCCGGGTGGTACGGCATCAAATGTTATGACATTTTTGGCCAAGGGAAATACAGCGCTGTCTGTGTCGGTGACAGCAGTATCGACCATTCTGGCGCCGATTTTGACCCCCTCTCTGACTTTGCTTTTTGCCAGTCAGTGGCTGCCAGTATCTGCGGCGGACATGTTTATATCGATTGTGCAAATTGTGCTGATCCCAATTGTATTGGGTATTGTCATCCGTTTATTGTTCAGCAGACAAGTTGATAAAAGTCTCAAAGCACTGCCACTGGTCTCCGTTATTGGTATTGTGGCTGTAGCGGCTGCCGTTGTTGCGGTTAACCGTGAGGATATCCTTACAACCGGATTGCTGATCTTTACAGTCGTCATTTTGCATAACGTACTTGGTCTTGCGATTGGCTACTTGATCGGGAAATTGTTCAAGTTTGATTTTGCCGACCAAAAAGCCGTATCAATTGAGGTCGGTATGCAGAATTCTGGTCTTGGATCGACTTTGGCGCTTGCCCACTTTTCGCCGATTGCCGCTGTCCCGAGTGCCTTGTTCAGTGTCTGGCACAATATTTCCGGTCCAGTTTTGGCAACATGGTGGGGCAAAAGAAGTGAATCGTCAGTTGATGATGCGCACCATAAAGCAGGCTGACCTGTTAAAAACGGCTGCATTCCAGCGGTGAGTTAAACTCGTGCGAGAATGCGAGAAACTCGAGCGGGAACAGCGCCAACTCGTGCGGGAATGCCAGAAACTCGTGCGGGAATGCCAGAAACTTGGGAGGGAACAGCACCAGTTCGTGCGAGAATAACATCAATTCGAGCAGCGCGGTACAACATCGATAACCTAAATTTAATTAAAACATTGAATTATTTAAAAATAAAGCATATAATAACCCGAAAAAAGAAAGGTGGAATACGGAGTGGAAAAAGATTTACGTATAAAAAGCCACGTCTTCAGTGATGATACAATGCGGGCACCGAATCGGGCGATGCTGCGTGCGGTCGGTTTAACCGACGAAAATTTTCAAAAACCGATGATCGGTATTGCCAGTACATGGAGTGAGGTAACACCATGTAATATCCATATCGATGACTTGGCTGTCAGCGCCAAAAAAGGAGCTCGGGAAGCTGGTGCGACACCGCTCATTTTCAATACGATTACCGTATCGGACGGAATTTCGATGGGGACGCAAGGGATGCGCTATTCGCTGCCGAGCCGTGATCTGATTGCCGATTCGATTGAAACGGTGGTGGGGGCGGAAAGTCTGGATGGGTTTGTTGCGATCGGTGCCTGTGATAAAAACATTCCCGGTTGCATGATTGCAATTGCCAACGCCGATGTGCCGGCGGTATTCGTCTATGGTGGTACAATTGCGCCGGGATCACATAACGGTAAAGACATTGACATCGTGTCTGTTTTTGAAGGTGTCGGCAAACATAACAATGGCGACATTGATGATCAGGAACTGAAGAATATTGAGTGTAAAGCATGTCCGGGTGCCGGTGCATGCGGCGGCATGTACACCGCCAACACCATGGCATCAGCGGTTGAAGCAATGGGCATGAGCCTGCCGGGCAGCTCATCAAACCCTGCCGAATCTGAGGAAAAAGCGGCGGATTGTGCTGCTGCTGGTGAAGCGGTGTACAAGCTGCTGGAAAAAGGCATTTACCCGAAAGACATTATGACAAAAAAGGCGTTTGAGAATGCGATGACCGTGGTTATGGTACTTGGCGGTTCGACAAATGCCATCTTGCATCTCCTGGGAATGGCACATGCTGTCGGGACGGATGTCACGATTGACGATTTTAACCGGATTCAGAAAAAAGTTCCGCATTTAGCCGACCTCAAACCGAGCGGGCAATATGTCATGCAGGATCTGCACAAAGCCGGTGGTGTGCAGGCAGTCATGAAGCTGCTTTATGAAGCTGGCTATCTGCATGGCGACTGTCTGACTGTTACCGGTAAAACAGTGGCGGAAAACCTGGCTGAAGCACCATCCCTGGCCGAAGATCAAAACGTGATTGCCCCGCTTGATAAACCGAAACGCGCGGATGGTCCGCTGATTGTTCTGAAAGGCAACATGGCACCAAGAGGGGCAGTTGCGAAAGTATCCGGTGTCAAAGTAAAACGCCACACTGGCCCTGCCCGTGTTTTCAATACCGAACAGGAAGCAACTGAAGCAATCCGGCAAAACAAAATTCAGGAAGGCGATGTTGTCGTGATCCGTTACGTCGGACCAAAAGGCGGACCCGGCATGCCTGAAATGTTATCCGTCTCGAGTTTGCTGGTTGGAAAAGGTCTGGGTGAAAAAGTTGCGCTGCTGACAGATGGCCGTTTTTCAGGCGGCACACATGGGCTCGTCGTCGGGCATATTGCTCCTGAGGCACAGGCCGGTGGACCGATCGCATTTTTGGAGGAAGGTGATCAGGTCACGATTGATTCTGAGAAAAAAGACATAACAGCTGATGTGTCCGAGGAGGAATTTAAGCGGCGTAAACAGAATTGGTCAGCACCACCACTTTATAAAAAAGGTGTTCTGGGCAAATATGCGCATAATGTGTCATGCGCCTCAAAAGGTGCCGTGACGGATTTTCAGTAATGGGACAAGGGGTCTGACCCTTTGTCCCACCAACCCTTTGTCCCACCCCGGGTCAAGCTTCCCCGGGGTTATTTTTCGCCCAAATTATTTTGTAACAAAATTGAAATATTTCAGTATGATCCGCGAGACGGCGTCATTGTAAGCGTATACAATTATTTTGACTTATCAAAACCGTCTAAAAAATTTAAAAAAGCTGTTGACCGTTTGGAAAAATCGTTATATGATTATCGGCAATATTAACTTTTGACTTTTCAAAGTCAGCGAATAATCGAATGAATTTAATAGTCTCAACACGATGACGAGAAAAAAGGAACATGCCGATGCATTCACAGAGATCCGGGGTTGCTGGAAGCCCGGAAGTGCATATTGTTCCGACATCTTCTCTGAGTGCCTTGCTGAACGGTAACTCCAATTAGGCTTGGCCAGGTGCAGGCTCATGTACCTGTTATCAAATCAGCTGAAAAGTTGTCAGCTGGCAAGATAGTATTTGTGAAGATGCTATGAAACTGGGTGGTACCGTGGAAAGAAGACTCTTTTCTCCCCAATCATTCTGCAAGCAACAATGCAGTTTTGTGCGGGCGGAAAAGGGTCTTTTTTAATCATTGCGTTAAAAACTTTGGCAGCCCCTTTCAGCAGGGAAAAGCTTTAAGTTTTTAAAAACAAAATACTAAAGGAGGCGACGTGCAGTGAATGTTAAAGCTGAGCAGGAATTGAAACAAAACGAAAAAAAGGTGACCGGGGCTGATTTACTGATTCAGGCTTTGACAGCTGCCGATGTGGACACCGTATTCGGTTATCCGGGCGGAGCGGTACTGCCGATTTATGATGCCTTGTACCGCAGTGATGCACCGTTTGAGCATGTACTGACACGCCACGAGCAGGGAGCAGTCCATGCAGCAGAAGGTTATGCACGGGTAACCGGAAAACCCGGGGTGGTCCTTTCAACATCAGGACCCGGGGCAACAAATCTGATCACCGGTATTACTGATGCCATGATGGATTCCCTGCCGCTGGTTGTGTTTACCGGCCAGGTAGCCAGTAATGTCATTGGAACGGATGCCTTTCAGGAGTCAGATGTGATGGGAATTACGACACCTATTACGAAATACAATTATCAGGTCCGGGATCTCACGGAGCTGCCTCGGGTCATCAAAGAAGCTTTTCATATCGCGTCGACAGGACGTCAGGGGCCGGTTGTTGTCGATATCCCAAAAGATATCTCATCAGGGGTATCAGATGTCAGTATTGCGCAGGACGGAGACTGCCACCTCCCTGGCTATCAGCCGAACAAGAAACCGAATCCGCTGCAAATCGTTAAACTGGCAGAAGCGATCAGCCGCTCACAGAAACCGTTGATTCTTGCCGGTGCGGGTGTCGTTTTTGCAGAAGCTTCAGATGTGTTAACAGCATTTGCGGAAAAACACGAGCTCCCGGTTGTCAATACCCTGCTTGGTTTGGGAGGTTTTCCAGGAACACATGAACTGTCGCTCGGCATGGGCGGGATGCACGGCAACTATGCAGCTAACATGGGGATTTATGATTGTGATTTGCTCATCAACATCGGGGCACGGTTTGATGACCGGCTGACCGGCAATCTGAAACATTTTGCTCCAAACGCCAAAGTAGCTCATGTCGATATTGATCCGGCCGAAATCGGCAAAAACGTTGAAACGGCAATACCGGTTGTGGCTGATGCCAAGGAAGCACTTGAGGCATTGATGGAAACAGCGATAACGGCCAGCGATCATGATGAATGGCTCGATACATTGCGCCGGAAGCAGTCGGATTACCCATACTGGTATGACCGATCGGAAGCCTTAATCTCACCGCAATGGCTGACCGAGCAGGTTTACAAGGTGTCGGATGGCGAGGCGATTGTGACGACAGACGTCGGGCAACACCAGATGTGGGCGGCTCAATATTATCCATTTGCCAAACCGAATCGTTGGGTGACATCAGGCGGACTTGGAACAATGGGATTCGGATTCCCGGCCGCAGTCGGCGCACAATTGGGAGCACCGGATGAACTGGTTGTTGCAGTTGTCGGTGATGGCGGCTTCCAGATGACGGCACAGGAACTGTCGGTCATTCAAGAAAGGCAGCTTCCGGTCAAAGTGGTGATCATCAATAACCAATCGCTCGGCATGGTACGGCAATGGCAGGAAACATTTTATGACAAACGATATTCCGAATCGATTTTTCCGGGAAATCCTGATTTTGTCAAAATGGCTGAATGCTATGGCATCCGCGGCATGAAGGCGGAAACTGAATTGGAAGTGACCGAGGTTTTGGAAGAAGCTTTTGCCTATGATGGCCCGGTTGTGATTGACTGTCACGTCATCCAGGAGGAATGCGTCTACCCGATGATTGCCCCCGGAAAAGGGCTTCACGAAATGATAGGGGTGACACGATGAGACGGATTATCACAGCCGATGTACAGGATCAGAGCGGTGTCCTGAACCGAATTACCGGCATGCTCCATAAACGGCAATTCAATATCGAAAGCATCTCTGTCGGTAAATCAGAACGGGACGGCATATCAAAAATGACATTCGTTGTGGAAATTAGCGATGATCAGAAGCTGGAACAGTTGACGAAACAACTGAATAAGCAAATTGATGTTTTGAAAGTGAAAGATATAACTGATAAGGCGATTGTGGCACGAGAACTCGCATTGATCAAAGTTGGCGGAAGCGGCCAGCAGCGTGCCGAAATCCAGGGGGTGATCAACCCATTCCGGGCATCCGTGATTGATGTCAGCAGGGATAGTCTGACAATCCAGGTGACGGGCAAACCGGATAAAGTCGAAGCATTGATTGCCCTGCTCAGGCCTTATGGCATCAAAGAATTGGCACGAACAGGCATGACAGCGTTTTTGAGAGGGTATCAGCCTCAGGAAATTACTGAAATCAATTCACATTTGGTTTAAAAATCTATTTGGAGGATGATAAACATGACAAAAGTACTTTACGAAAAGGATATCCAAAAAGAAGTATTGCAGTCGAAAAAAATTGCGGTTGTCGGTTATGGCTCACAGGGGCATGCCCATGCCCTCAATCTCCGGGACAGTGGCTATGAAGTTGTCGTCGGCCTGAGACCGGGTAAATCGCAGCAAAAAGCGCAAGACGACGGATTTGAGGTAGTGTCGGTAGCTGAAGCCGTCAAACAGTCGGATGTTGTGATGGTGCTTCTGCCGGATGAACTTCAGACAAAAGTTTATGAGGACAGCATCAAACCGAATCTGGAAGCCGGCAATGCGATTGCATTTGCCCATGGATTCAATGTCCATTTTTCCCAGATTGTCCCGCCGAGTGACGTCGATGTATTTATGGTGGCACCTAAAGGCCCAGGGCATCTGGTACGTCGTACGTTTGAAGATGGCGGCGGGGTACCATCATTATACGCGGTCTTTCAGGATGTCACCGGCAACGCCAAGGAACTGGCCTTAGCTTATTCACAGGGGATCGGTTCAGCTAGAGCTGGCGTTCTGGAAACGAGCTTTCAGGAAGAAACGGAAACCGATTTGTTCGGTGAGCAGGCTGTCTTATGCGGTGGATTGACCAGCCTTGTAAAAGCCGGATTCGAAACATTGACAGACGCCGGATATCAGCCGGAAGTTGCTTACTTTGAATGTCTGCATGAAATGAAACTGATTGTTGATTTGATGTATGAAGGCGGCATCGAAAATGTGCGCTACTCGATTTCCGATACAGCTCAGTGGGGTGACTTTGTATCCGGCAAGCGCGTTATCAATGACGAAACAAAAGAACGGATGCAAGACATTCTGCGTGAGGTTCAATCAGGTGAATTTGCCAAAGGATGGATCCTGGAAAACCAGGCAAACCGGCCGCAATTCAATGCGATCAATACAAGGGAAAATAACCATCAGATTGAACAAGTTGGAAGGGAGCTCCGCGAGTTAATGCCTTTTGTCAAGCAGCCACTGCAAGCAGACAAAAAAGACAAACAAAAGGATGTGACGGCACATGCCACAAATTAAAATTTTCGATACAACGCTGAGGGACGGTGAGCAATCACCCGGTGTCAACTTGAACAAACAGGAAAAACTGGAAATCGCCAAGCAGCTGGAACGCTGGGGCGTGGACCGGATGGAAGCAGGATTCCCTGCTTCCTCCAAGGGTGACTTTGAGGCAGTGAAAGAAATTGCAAAAACCATCAAAAACACGTCTGTCACAGGGCTGGCAAGGACCGTCAAGTCAGATATCGATACAGCGTGGGAGGCCCTTAAATACGCTGAAGAACCGCGGCTGCATCTGTTTTTGGCAACATCGCCGATTCACATGACCTATAAATTAAAACAGACACCGGAACAGGTGATGGAGAACGCCGTCAGCATGGTCCGTTATGCACGGGAGAAATTTCCGCAAGTCGAGTGGTCGGCAGAAGACGCGTCCCGATCAGACTTGACCTTTTTGACCCAGATCATTGAGAAAGTGATTGACGCAGGGGCAACAGTCATCAATCTGCCGGACACAGTCGGCTACACAACCCCGGCTGAATATGGTGCCATGTTCCGTTACATTCGGGAGAACGTTCCGAATATCGATCAGGTTGAGCTTTCCTGCCACTGCCATAATGATTTGGGATTGGCCGTTGCCAACTCGATCGCTGCTGTGGAAAATGGTGTGACTCAAGTGGAAGGCACAATCAACGGCATCGGAGAGCGTGCCGGCAACGCATCACTCGAGGAGGTGGCCGTCGCATTGCGCGTCCGCTCAGACTATTATCCGTACAACACCGGACTGAAATTGGATGAGACGAAACGCACGAGCGACTTGATTGCAAAATTGACCGGCATGTATGTGCAGGCGAATAAGGCGGTTGTCGGCCGTAACGCCTTCCAGCATGAAGCAGGGATTCATCAGGATGGCGTCTTAAAAAATAAAGAAACCTATGAAATTATGACACCTGAAATGGTAGGGGTCAAAGCCAATACCTTGTTCCTGGGAAAACACTCCGGACGACATGCTTTCAAGGACCGGGTAAGCGAGCTTGGTGTTGACCTTTCGGATGAGAAGTTGAAAGAGGCATTCGGGATGTTCAAACAGCTGACAGACCGTAAAAAAGAAGTGACGGATGATGATCTTTATACGATTTTGATGGAGATTCAGACCGACACGTCTGCGGTTAACAAATATCAGCTGGAAATGTTCCAGGTGCAGTACGGGACGTCGAATATCCCGACAGCAACAGTCTCCTTGACAACACCGGATGGTAAGACTGTTCAGACAGCCTGCACGGGTCAGGGAAGCGTTGAGGCATTATACAAAACATTGGACACATTGATTAAAGAAGAACTGCAATTAACCGACTATCAGCTTAATTCTGTCGGCCGTGGCAAGGATGCGCTCGCTGAATCCCACGTCCAGCTGATTGTCAATGACGAAACAATGAATGGAAGAGGTACCGCACAGGATGTTCTGCAAGCTTCGGTCAATGCATTTTTAAATGCCGTTAACCGCTATATTGTGCATCAGTATACGTCAAAAGAAGAACAGGTGGTTAAATAAGGTTATCAAATTAAACATGGT
The DNA here is from genome assembly GCF_035301925.1 of Lentibacillus sp. Classification (GTDB taxonomy): domain Bacteria; phylum Bacillota; class Bacilli; order Bacillales; family Amphibacillaceae; genus Lentibacillus. The sequence goes on from NZ_DATGTI010000108.1 coordinate 25,921, forward strand.
ATGAAGGATGTCCCGGACTTGATTGAAGTGGAGACGCGAGCCTGCGGAAAACGCCGTGCGAAAACATCCACTGAATAGGCTGCAAGTTGCGAGGGGGATATGTTTCTTCGGAATAGCTTGCAATGCGGCAAGAACATGCGTCTGGAACTAAAATTAACCATAAAGGTAATCTGAGTCATTAAATAAAGGAGGGGGCGTGAATGAATAAGCACATTATTTTGCTTCCGGGTGATGGTATTGGGAAAGAAATCATGGAATCGGCAAAACAAATCCTGAATGCTGTTGCAGGTGAATTTGGTCATCACTTTACGCTGCACGAGCACTTAATCGGCGGTGCGGCCATCGATCAGAATAATACACCGTTGCCGGAAGCCACCATTGAGGCATGTCAGGAGGCGGATGCCATTTTACTCGGTGCTGTTGGCGGTGAAAAATGGGACGGTTTGCCTGCTGAGAAGCAGCCTGAAAAAGGCTTGCTGGGAATCCGCAAAGAACTTGGGTTGTTCGCTAATTTGCGTCCGATCAAAGGATTTCCTTCATTGCTTTATGCTTCCCCACTGAAAGAGCATATCATTGATGGCAGTGATATTTTAATCATCCGTGAACTGACGGGCGGGCTCTACTTTGGCCAACCGAGCGAACGGCAGGAGAACGGGGATGCTGTTGTCGATACGCTGTATTATCACCGGGATGAAATGGAGAGGATTATTGATAAGGCGTTTCAGAGTGCCCGACTGCGGCATAACCACCTGACATCTGTTGATAAAGCGAATGTTCTGGAGTCAAGCCGGATGTGGCGTGAGATTGTCAGCGAAAAAAGCAGCGAATATCCTGACGTTGTGGTTGAACACGAGTTGGTTGATGCCGCGGCCATGAAACTGATCACACAGCCTGATCAATTTGATGTCATGGTCACGGAGAATATGTTTGGCGATATTTTAAGTGATGAGGCATCCGTTCTGACAGGTTCACTCGGTATGCTGCCATCTGCAAGCGTCCGGTCTGATGGTGTTGGCTTGTATGAACCGGTACACGGCTCTGCACCCGACATTGCCGGGCAGGGAATCGCCAACCCGTTAGGTACAATTCTCTCGGTTACATTAATGCTGCGTCACTCATTCCAGATGGAAACAGAAGCAGCAGCCGTTGAACGTGCGGTTCGTGAAAGTCTGGAGCAAGGCTATTATACGGCTGATCTTGATATAAAACACGGCCGGCCCGTTAGTACGGAGGAAATGACGACGGCTGTTCTGGATAATTTGTCGGTCAAAAGTGTTTCGGACAGTATCTGTAATATGTATGTCTAAATCAATGGAGGTGACGAAATGGGGAAGCCGGAGACGATTGTTGAAAAGATTTGGAAACAACATTTAGTGCATAGTGAAGCGGATAAACCGGATCTGATGTATATTGATTTGCATCTGGTGCATGAAGTAACGTCCCCGCAGGCGTTTGAAGGTCTTCGCCTGAATAATCGAAAGGTAAGAAGGCCGGATTTGACGTTTGCAACGATGGATCATAACGTCCCAACGAAAAATCGGGATGTCATTGCGGATGAGATTTCCAAAAAGCAAATGGAAACACTGAGAAAAAACTGTAAAGACTTTGGCATTACGCTGGCCGATATGTTTCATCCCGATCAGGGTATTGTCCACGTGATTGGCCCACAGCTTGGACTGACACAGCCGGGCAAAACGATTGTGTGCGGTGACAGTCACACATCCACCCACGGGGCGTTCGGTGCTTTGGCCTTTGGTATCGGAACGAGCGAAGTTGAGCACGTTCTGGCTACCCAGACGATCTGGCAAAAACCACCGAAAACATTGAATGTTCATGTGGAAGGGGACCTTGGAACAGGGGTCACCGCCAAGGATTTAATTTTGGCGATCATTTCCAAATTCGGTGTGCGGTTTGGTACCGGTTATGTGATGGAATATACGGGTGACGCGATCCGGAATCTGTCAATGGAAGGCCGGATGACCGTATGTAATATGTCAATTGAAGCCGGTGCGAGAGCCGGATTGATCAGTCCGGATGAAACGACAGTCGAATTTCTGCGAGGTAAGCCGCATGTACCACAGGGCGACGCATTTGACGCGAAAGCTCGCGAATGGCTGGCTCTGGCAACGGATGAAGGGGCCGAATACGATGATACGGTTACGATCAAGGCTGAAGAAATCGAACCGCAAGTCTCTTGGGGCACAAACCCTGGCATGTGTGTACCGGTCAGTGGCAGCACGCCGGTCGTGAATGAATCCCAAAATCCGGATGACGTAGCACGTGCCCTCGATTATATGGGGCTTGAAGAAAATCAGCCAATCCAGTCGGTTGACATTGATCATGTATTTATCGGGTCCTGCACAAACTCGCGCATTACCGACTTGCGCAAAGCGGCCAGGATTGTTGAAGGGCACCGGGTCAATGAGAATGTCAGGGCGATTGTAGTTCCGGGATCATTTGGTACTAAGGAACAGGCGGAACAAGAAGGCCTGGATAAGATTTTTAAAAAAGCTGGTTTTGAATGGCGTGATGCCGGGTGCAGCATGTGTCTGGCGATGAATGATGATGTGGTTCCGCCGGGCGGTCGCTGTGCATCGACGTCCAACCGGAATTTTGAAGGCAGACAGGGCAATGGTGCACGCACACATTTAGTCAGCCCGGAAATGGCAGCGGCTGCGGCCATTGAAGGTCATTTTGTCGATGTCAGGCAATTTGCTGCAAACGTCTATTCAGCATAGCCGTTTGTCAAAACATTATCGATTTAAGATTGATGATACAGCTGGGAGGTGTCGATTATGGAAGCGATTCGGAAACATGAGGGAGTAGCTGTCCCGTTAAACAGGACGAATGTCGATACAGATCAGATCATCCCGAAGCAATTTTTGAAGCGGATTGAACGGACCGGGTTTGGCCAGTTCCTTTTCTATAACTGGCGTTTTGATGAGAACGGAAACCAGCGTGATGAATTTGTCCTGAATCAGCCGGCTTACCAGGCGGGGTCAATCCTTCTGGCAGGTGAGAACTTTGGCTGTGGTTCATCGAGGGAGCATGCGCCATGGTCGCTTCTGGATTATGGATTCCGAGCGATTATTGCCCCCAGTTTTGCGGATATTTTTTATAACAATGCGATGAAAAACGGAATTATTCCTGCCCCAATAGACGAGGAACAGGTGCAACAGTGGATGAAGCAGGCGGAAGCGACGGAATTAGTGTTAACGATTGATTTGGAAAAACAGATTATTCGTGATCAGGAGCAGGAAGTCTATTTCGATATTCCGGCCTATCACAAGGAAAACCTGTTGCACGGGCTGGATGATATCGCCCTCACACTGCAGCATGAAGAGAAAATTACCGCATTTGAGAGTGCCGGTCAGGCATAGTGAAAAACGACAATATCATTAATTAAAGGAGCGTGAAGGTGTTGGGAATTCGCTAACTGGTGACCTCATTGCCGAAGCACGAAATCGTCTGGCAACAGTGGCTCACCGGACACCAATTGTAAGATCAGCGACAACGGATTCACTGGTCGGTAAACATGTTTATTTTAAAATGGAAAATCAGCAGAAAACAGGCTCATTTAAGTTCAGGGGCGCCAGTTTTAAATTGATGCAGCTGTCAAAAGAACAGCTGAAGAAAGGTGTGATTGCCGCATCAGCCGGCAATCATGCACAAGGGGTGGCCAATGCTGCCGCGAAACTGGATGTCCAGGCAACTATTTTTATGCCGGAAAAGACCCCGAAAGCCAAGGTCGATGCAACACGGGCTTATGGTGCAGAAGTTGTCTTGATCGGGGAATCGTTTCAGGAAGCGTATGAAGCCTCGATGAAACGGCAAATGCGGACAGGAGCGGAATATATCCACCCATTTGACGATTATGATGTCATGGCCGGGCAGGGCACGATTGCGATGGAAGTGATGCAGCAGGAAGACCGGATTGATACGTTTCTGGTGCCTGTCGGGGGCGGTGGGCTGATCAGCGGGATAGCCGCTGCCGTCAAGCATATAAATCCGCATATTAAGGTGATTGGCGTCCAGTCGGCCGGCGCGTCAGCTATGTATCAAAGTTACTATCATAAGCGGGTAAAGTCGCTTGACCGTGTCTCAACGATTGCAGAAGGGATTGCGGTCAAGCAGCCTGGAGAACGGACGTTGCCGCTGATCAATCAATATGTTGATGATATTGTTACGGTCACCGATGAACAGATTGCGTCCGCAATCATTTATATGCTCGAACGGAACAAGACGCTGCTTGAAGGTGCCGGAGCTGCTGCACTCGCTGCATTGTTTGCACATGACATCAACACACAGCACTGTGCCACAATTGTCAGCGGCGGCAATCTCGACATCAGTACACTGCCGATGATCCAGCGGCTTGCGAAAAAACTGCATCAATCAGCGTAAATCCTTTTGGAATCAATAACCTGCACAGACGTTTGTGCAGGTTATTGTATGAAGTAACGTTTAAAATCTATTGCTATAGCGTTTTCACCTCAATCAGCAGCGAATATCGGGTGGACTACAGCGATTCTTTTTCATTCTACAACGTTTTTTAGTTATCCGCAGCGCGAATTGGGGATATTTAACAATTATTCTTTCTGTGGATGATTTTTTTTGCAGCGCCATTTCTGTTATGTCGCTGCCTTAAACGTTTCTGACTTCTTCTAACGTCACAGGAAAACGATATGATGGATAACAATTCCAGATTGCGCCGAGTTCATCTCAATTAAGATGTTTGTAAATCGTCTATAGAATCACATGTAGAGCGATAAGGAAAAATAACGTTACCCCCAGCCGGATATGTATCATGCGTTTCCTGGCAGTGGATCGAAGAAGCCGCATCCAGCCGCTGATGACCATTGCTAACAGCACGGCACCTGCCAACAGACCACACAACAGTTTTATGTTCTGAAGACTGAAGCCAAACTGATTGACTACCAGTACAGCATGAATCATGATCAGGATGAGAGTTGTCGTTCCGATCCAACGGTGATATGGTACGATTTTTTTGGACAGGCTGGCAAGTTTTATTTTTGTCTCTCGGTTTGGTGTGTTGCGGATGGTTGAAAACACCGCATGCCGGGTCCAATTGAACAGAAACAAAAACAGCCCCAGCGCGCCGAACAGTATGTGCACGGGCATGCCGCCGCGTTCAGCGATTTGCCACAGTCCTAATCCCAGCAGGAGCAGATTGAAGTAAAACCATTTGTTCATAGTATCCTCCGATTGATATTGCGCGAATTTTGGCAGATTGATTATATCATATCGATTAAAGTGAAGGATGTGGTAATGATCACAATCCATCTGCTCAAAACCGGAACTCTACGAAGTGGAAGAACAGTTGGTGTCTGAGAACGTAACCCTTATTTCCACGATCATTTTCCAAATAAGATATCCACTAATATAGTTGTTATAAAAGTGATATGACAAAATAAAAATTTTTCAATTTGATGCCCTTTTTGTCGTTTCTTTCGATTATATTTCTGAAACACCTAGTTTGATATTTGGCTTTTCATGAAAGGTCGTATCACCACTTATAAGAGTTTATCGGCAAGAAATCTTCTAAAAACTTCTGTTGCTTGATCCAACTCCTGACCTTTAACAAAAATCAGCTCAAAATTTCGTTGGATTGATGGTATCCCATCGACGGGTACAGTTTTCAATTCTCCTTTTTGTAGTTCCTCTTTGACGGCAAATCGTGGAAGAAAAGATATGCCTAAATTTTTCTTCACCATTTGTTTCGCGCCTTCAATACTATCTATCTCCATAATGATGTTAGGATGAATGTTGGCTTTCTTGACGGCATTGTTGATCAGCATCCAGTCAATTGTCTCCCGTTTGAACAATATTAAGGGTAAGCTTGCAAGTTCTTGAATATTTACATACTGATAAGCGTTCAGTGGATGATGTTGATGGAAAACTAAAACGACATTATCTTCTTCTAGTGGTATGGTTTCTATTCGAGGATGAGAAATAGATCGAACAATCCCGATTAAGACGTCATTATTCAAAACCATATTCAATACCTGGTTTGAATGACCGGCATGAACAACGAGTTTTATATTAGGATAACGCTGGTTAAACTCGCTGACGATTCTAGGAAGAAAATGTTCGGTGCCCGAAAACACAACCGAAATATGAACTTCTCCTTCCACTAATGTACTATTCGTATTCTTAATGGCCACTTTGCCTTTGTGCAGATTATCCAACATATTTTGGGCATAGGGAAGAAACGTTTTTCCTTCCTCACTCAAATAAATGCTTTGACTTGTTCTTTCAAACAATGTACTGTTCAATTCCTTTTCAAGCGCTTTTACTTTAGCACTTATTGACGGCTGGGACGTGTAGAGAAGTTCAGCTGCTTTGCTAAAGCTTCCTGTGAAAGAAATGTAAACAAAGGCTTCAATCTGTTCCAAATTCATAGAATCGAATCCCCTATAATTAATTTCAATGACGGCATAAAATAGTTGAATTGGATTTACCAATTTACCAGTAGTATTATTTTGAATAAAAGGTACTTTTTGATTATTATAACACATTTAGAAAGGGTGCAAAAAAATTGTTTCAATCGTCTCGAGTGAAAACAGCAAATTCAGCACGATTATTTGAAAACGCAAAGGAAGTTATGCCGGGCGGGGTAACAGCGAACATAAAGTTTTTCTCGCCGCATCCATTGTTTATGGATGGTGGTGAAGGAGCCTATTTAAGGGATGTTGATGGTAATGACTATGTTGACTATATGCTATCATACGGAGCTCTTATGCTTGGCCATGGACATCCAGCCATAAAAGAAACACTGTATTCACAGATCGAGAACAGCGGTACATGGTTATTTGGAACGCCACATGAACTTGAGATTCAATTTGCAAATAAAATGAAACAATTTTTTCCGGGTATGGATTTTCTAAGATATACAAACTCAGGGACAGAAGCGACACTATTAGCTTTGCGGCTTGCTGAATCGTATACCGGGAAGCATAAAATAGCTAAATTTGAAGGGCACTATCACGGTGGTTATAATAAGGTTTTACTCAGTCTAGATCCCGATTTGGCTGAAAGAGGGAGTAGTGAAGAACCCAATTCTGTACCCTCTTCAAAGGGAATTAATCGATCACAGGTTCAGGAAACAGTCGTATTGCCATACAATGACAACAATGCGTTTGAAATTTTAAAAAAACACGCGAATGAAATTGGAGCTGTTTTAATAGAACCTGTTCAGGGGGGCTTCATTCCAGCTGGGAGCAGTTTTATGAGTGAGCTTCGCTATTTAACAGAGGAATATAATATTGTTTTAATATTTGATGAGGTGAAGACGGGTTTTCGCATAAATTTGGGAGGTGCCCAATCATATTATGGAATCCAACCTGATTTAACGACATTGGGAAAGGTTATTGGCGGGGGATTTCCACTAGGTGTTGTCGGTGGAAAAAAGGAAATCCTTATGGAAAGTTCGCCAATTAAAGAAGACAGTTCTGAAATACTAAAGCCAAGAGATGTATTATTTCACAGCGGTACCTATAATGGTCATCCCTTAATCCTTGCAGCCGGTCTTAAAACAATCGATATTTTGGAAAATGAATTGGATAATGTCCTGATGAAGACTGATTTGCTGAAATCCGAACTTGAGCTGCTTTTTTCAGAAAAAGGAATACCGATGCAGGCTATCGGTATCGGATCAATATTTAATGTCATTATTTCAGAGGAACGTATTTTGAATTACCGTGATTATTGTGAAGCAAACTTTAAAATGCGAAAAAAAATAGATTATCAGCTGCTTTATAATGGGATATATTCAAAACCATTGAGCCGCTATTCCCTGTCGACACGCCATGGTGAAAAAGAAATTGAACGCACGATCAATGCATACGAAAAAGTACTGACTGGACTGTAGGGAATAAGACTATGACTTTTTGAAAGTTCGGTATTTTTAAATAAAACTGTTGATTAATGAACGTAAGAATGCATATAATGAACTAAAATTGGGCGACGCTCGCTTATATTAATTTAAGAAACTTGTAATTATGATTGAAAGCGTTGTCAAATACACAGGGAGGAGAGGGGATACGGAATGCTAAAGAAACATGTCGTAAGTATTATCTCATTACTGCTTGTGCTGACTTTGACACTCAGTGCGTGTGGCGGTGGTGGGGTAAATGTGGCAATCGGTCCGCCTGCGAGTGAGACGAACTCGGCTTCACAACTAATATTTGATGCTTATGGAATTGGAGAGGATGACTACAGCCCGTTCCAGGAAGGATTTGGTGATGCGGCTGATGGCGTACAGGATGGCAACATCGATGTATCGATTGGAATTTTAGGTATGCCAGCCGGGAGCATTGAAAATTTACAGGCATCTGCTGGCGATGTTAAATTGCTGGAATTGTCGGATGAAGCGATTACACATATTGAAGAAAACAGCGGTTATCAGCAATTCACCGTTCCAGCCGGCACATATGATTTCCAGGATTCGGATGTGAATACGGTCGCAGCACGCGCCATTTTAATGGGCAACACTGATACGATTGATGAAGAATTGGGTTATCAGCTTGCTAGAATCATGATTGAACATGCTGATGAAAACACACATGCACAGTCTGAGCAAATGACAATTGAAAATGCATTAGAAGGATCGGAAGGCTTACCGATTCATCCTGGGGCAAAACGTTACTATGAAGAGCAAGGCGTGACGGTTGACAATGAAGTTGCTGAACTGACAGCAGATGAGTCAGACCGTAAAAGTGAGCTTGTGCTGGGTACGGGAAGCCAGGGCGGCACGTATTACCCGCTCGGTGGTGAAATGGCAAATGTTTGGAACAATCATCTTGACGGTGTGAGTGTTACCAATACTGAAACAGGAGCCTCAGTTGAAAATTTATCCAGTATTCGTGATGGTAATATGGACTTGGGCATGACTGTCAACGTGCCAGCCCTTGATGCCATGAACGGTGAAGGCGACTTTGAAGATTCTCAGGTTGAAAATGGAGCCTTTATCGGCCATATCTATCCGGAAATTGTTCAGATCGTAACACGTGAAGCAACAGACATTGAAAGTTTTGATGACCTGAAATAGTCGTTACATGTTTTCGAAATGGATACAGTGGAGATGGGTTTTCTATAAAACTTTCATCTCCACTTTCAAATCTTCCAATGAAATGGTGATGATATGAGCAGTCAATCAAATACGGATACGCAGAAAGTTTTGGAAAAATATGATAAAGAAAGTCAATCTCGAACGACACTCGGAAAATGGGCATGGGTCGTTATGTTTTTGGGTGTCGCATTAACGCTTTTCCATTTATATACCGGTTATTTCGGCACATTGCCATCTCAGCAGCAGGGGGCTATTCATTTAGGAACGGCACTTGGGATTATTTTCTTGCTTTTCCCGGCGAAAAACGGATTGCAGAAAAAGCAGCAAAAGGTCCCCTGGTATGATGTGGTACTGGCATTTCTTGCGATGTATGTGACATACCATAAAATTTTCTTTTTTGAATCCATTTTACAGAGCAGAATTTCAGGTTACAGCCTCATTGACATTATACTTGCCATTATTGGTGTATTGCTCGTTTTGGAAGCAACACGCAGGACTGTCGGACTTCCGATTGTCATTGTAGCAAGTGTCACGCTGATATATGCCATTTTCGGAAACTTCATCCCGACAGATATATTATCTCATCCGGGCTTTTCCCTGGACGCAGTAGCAACTGACTTATGGTTTCAGGAAAGTGGTGTGTTTGGAACACCTATTCAAATCTCCTCGAAGTTTATCTATTTATTCCTTTTTTTCGGTGTTCTGCTCATTCATACGAATATAGGGAAAATATTTAATGATATGGCTTTTGCTCTGACAGGAAAGTATACCGGTGGAACAGCCAAGGCTGCGGTGGCAGCGAGTGGTATGCAAGGTATGGTCTCAGGAAGTTCAGTTGGTAACACGGTCGCATCGGGCTCATTTACCATTCCGATGATGAAAAAAGCTGGATTTAAACCGGTGTTCTCAGCTGCAACGGAAGCCTCAGCTTCAACTGGGGGCCAGATTATGCCACCGTTAATGGGGGCTGCGGCCTTCATCATGATGGAATATTTAGGGGTACAATACTCAACAATTATGTTGGCTGCGGCGATTCCGGCAATATTATATTTTACAGGTATTTTTATCGGTACGCATTTTGAAGCCAAGAAACTAGGTATACTTGGGCTGCCAAAATCCGAATTGCCGGTATTCAGGTCATTGTTTTTAAAATACGGTTATTTATTACTTCCATTGTTTATGATTATAGGAACGATTTTAATCGGATTTACGCCTCAGCGTGCTGCTTTGCTTGGTGTTGTGTCTGCTTTTTTGGTGAGCTTTATTAGAAAAGAAACCCGAATGTCCATACGTAAGATCATTCATGTGCTGGAGCAGGGGGCCAGGGTGGCGCTACCTGTCATTGCTGCGGTTGCGACAGCAGGGGTTATTGCCGGTGTTATCAGTATGACTGGACTTGGATCCAAGTTTGCTGCCGGGATTATTGCCTTGTCCAATGGTGTTATGATATTGGCACTAATTTTCACGATGATTGCCTGTATTATTCTTGGTATGGGGCTCCCGACAACAGCTAATTATGTTGTGACGGCTACCGTTGCAGCACCAGCGTTGATTAATGAGTTTGGAATTGCCCCGATTGCAGCGCATATGTTTGTGTTCTATTTTGGCATTGTAGCTGATATTACCCCGCCAGTCTGTCTGGCAGCCTATGCAGGCGCAGGAATTGCCCGGGCGAACCCGTTCAAGTCAGGAGTAACGGCGGTCAAACTGGCAATTGCAGCGTTTATCATCCCGTACATTATTGTCTATAATCCAATTCTTGTGCTGGTAGATGTAACACCGGTAAATCTTGTACTGGCAATTATTACTGCTGTGATTGGAATGATAGGGGTCAGTAGTGCTATGATCGGGTATTTTGTCAGAGCATCAAGAGCGTGGGAGCGACTAGCGTTGTTTGCAGGAGGATTATTATTAATTCTTCCTGAGTTCGTAACGAATTTAATAGGGATGGGTCTAATAGGAAAGGTGTTGTTTATTCAAAAACAGCGAAAAGATGACGCGGGTGGTTTAACAGCGGCTGAAGCATAGAGTTTGAAGGATTTTAGAGGTGCTAAGCATATAAATGAAAGCAGCAGCGTGTTGCGGTCATGGCTTTCCTTAATATTTGGGGTCATTATGCATTTGTTAAAGTATCGAGATCTACCGGGTTACAGGATTCCTTACATGGTTAAACTTTTGATGTTGACATGAATCCTTGGGGCTTGAGTGTTGATTCTCTCGGACGTTTTGTCTGGATCTGAAGAGGATTTGGTCATCGAGCAGCTATCTCGAGGACGTTTAGTCGAGATTCGAGTCGGAAAAGGTTATCGAGAGTCTCATTCTCGAGCGTTTTGCCGGATAATTACAAAAAAAGATCAGCAGCTGCTGATCTTTTTTTGTAAGGCAAATTATCATGATGGAGCATATCGGGCTCGAACCGATGACCTCATCGCTGCCAGCGATGCGCTCTCCCAACTGAGCTAATGCCCCGTTTGAGTCCGATATTTATTATAGCCATTTTTTCGATGCTTTTCAAGAGAGAGAGACAAATTTTAAATTTTCTGTTTCCAATTAAACTATTAGAGCCAGCTATTTCCTGGTAAACATGATGTCAAAGAAGACGGCAGGTTGGTTTGCACGACAGTGTTCTCCTCAGGAATTCCTGTCCATCAAGGATATGATTCCAATATTCAAACAAATTCGGCGGATGTGTGTTAGAATGACATTATCATTGTCGTATTGGAGGGTTTAAGAATGACAGAGTCTTTTCCAGTTATGAAAGAAGCAGAAGAATTTTATTATCCCGGTAATAAAACAGGTGTACTTGTTATTCACGGGTTCACTGGAACGACGCAGAGCATGCTTTACCTTGGCAAGCAATTCGCGAATGAAGGATTCACCGTATTTGGTCCGCGGCTGGCCGGGCATGGGACACACCCGGAGGATATGGAAAAATCGACATACCAGGATTGGATTCAATCAGCTGAAAAGGGGCTGGAAAAACTGCAGGCTACATGTGAAGAAGTATTTGTCGCGGGTTTGTCCATGGGCGGCTCGTTAACGCTTTACCTGACTCAGAATTATCCGGAAATTAAGGGTATCATGCCGATTAATGCTGCAACCCATATGCCTGATTTAGTTGAAAACTATGAATCCCTGAAAGATACGGAAACCCGGTTTGTGGCAGGTATCGGTTCCGATATCAAGCAGGAAGGTGTCGAGGAACTCGCTTATAGAGAGACGCCCGTCAAGTCTATGAAAGAGGGGATCGAATTATTTGAAAAGGTCAGGCGAAATCTTGCTGCTGTCAAAGCACCTGCCATCATTTTTTCATCTGTAGTGGACCATGTTGTACCACCTGAAAATTCGCGGGAAATTTATGAATCGATTTCATCGGAAGACCGGGAATTTATCGTATTGGAAAACAGTTATCATGTTGCCACATTGGACCATGATAAAGAGCTGATTGCAGAAAAGTGTGTGGCATTTGTAAAGGACAGGCTTTCATGATAGAGCTGCTGGCTAGACGTATTTTCCTGAGTAGTTGATTTTTAGAAGAGGGGTAAAAACATGCTTGAAAAACTCGGACTTAAACGTGTGACGCTTGATCTCCCATTCCGCCTCGACCATGTGAATTGTTTTCTTGCTGAAGGCGACGAAGGATGGACGGTCATTGATACAGGTTTGCATAACGAAGAAACCGTTAAACGATGGCAAGACGAATTGAACGGTAAAAATGTGACCGATATCATCATCACACATTATCATCCGGATCATTTTGGATACGCAGGCGGACTACAGAAGAAACAGCAGGCGCGCGTTTCCATGTCTGAAATTGACTACAAAGCTGCATTAAACGCTTGGAGTGAGCAATTTCTGGACGAGCTTTCACACAATTATAAACTGGCAGACATCCCGGACGAAGAAGCCGGTGCTATGCTGGCGAATACGAAGGCGTTTGTGCCGCGGGTCTCCCCGTATCCGAACGTGGATGAGTTTCTGTGGGATGGTGACACCATAACGATTGGCACATATAATTATGAAGTCATTGCAACACCTGGTCATTCGGACGGGCTGGTTACATTTTATAACAGAGAAAATAACATGCTTCTGTCAACTGACCATATCCTGCCGAAAATCACACCGAATATTTCGTACTGGTTTCATGGGGAGCCGAATCCATTGGCGCGTTATCTGGAGTCATTGGACAAAATCAAACAGCTTGATGCTGATTTGGTTATTCCGTCACATGGCAATCCTTTTAACGGAGCGAATAACCGTATTGCGGAGATTAAGTCACATCATGATGACCGGCTCGAACAGACATTGGCCTCCATTGACAGAGGCAGTACAGTTTATGAAGTCAGCCAGCAACTGTTCAAAAAACGGTTGACTGTTCATGAGATGCGGTTTGCGGTGGGCGAAACACTGGCGCATCTTGAATATTTGCGATACAAGGGAGAATGTCAACGAGAACTGAATGACGGAAAATACCAATATTATGTGTGATCAATCAGGAGTTCCCATGCTCGGCGGGCTGAAACCAATCAATGACAGCTTTTCGTCCCTTACAGTGACAAAGGCTAATATCTATTAATCTGCCATCTGCAGGTCTGAACTTTGAAAGGAGATCATCCTATGTATGACTACATCATCATTGGCGGCGGAATTGTCGGCTTGTCAACGGCCCTCGCGCTAAAAAAGGAGAAACCGGATGCGACGCTTGCCGTCCTTGAAAAGGAGAACGAGTGGGCGAGCCACCAGACAGGCAGGAACAGCGGCGTCATCCACAGCGGTGTTTATTATAAGCCGGGCAGTTTAAAAGCGAAACTCGCGGTCCAAGGGCGGGATGCGATGGTCCGGTTTTGCAAGGAACACGGGATTCAGCATGAGGTTTGCGGGAAAGTGATTGTGGCAACGGACAAAAAAGAACTTCCCGCCATGGAAGAACTGTACAAAAAAGGAATCAAAAATGGACTGACAATACATAAGTTGACCAGGGAAGAAGTGCTTGAACATGAGCCGCACGTCAATACAGTCGGCGGTCTTTATATAACGGCGACAGGAATCGTCAATTTTAAGCAGGTATCTGAAAAAATAGTGGAATTGCTTGACCAACAAGGAGCAGATTTATTTCTGGGCACAAAAGTTTTGAACATACATGAGACAAAAGAGGAAGCTGTCATAGAAACAAGCAAAGGTGAATTCAGAACCAGCCGATTAATCAATTGTGCAGGGCTCTACAGTGATGAGATTGTCAGACAGTCCGGGATATTGACTGATTTGCAGATTATCCCATTTAAAGGTGAATATTATGATATTGCGGAAAACAAGCGGCATTTGATCAAAAATCTGATTTATCCGGTTCCTGACCCAAAATATCCTTTTCTTGGTGTGCATCTGACACGCCACATCAACGGAGAAGTGCATGCAGGGCCTAATGCCGTCCTGAGTTTGAAAAAGGAAGGCTATAAAAAATATGGGTTTTCCTTAAAGGAAGCCGGTCGGATTTTTTCCTATCCCGGATTTTGGAAGTTTGCAGGAGAAAATGTGCAAACCGGGCTGATGGAGATGTCCCGATCATTCAATAAGGAGCTGTTTGTCAGAAATCTGCAGCGGCTGATGCCGGATATCGGTACCGATGATGTGCAGCCTGGCGATGCCGGTGTCCGGGCCCAGGCTTTGCTTAAAGACGGTCGGCTTGTTGATGAGTTCCTTATCGTAAACGGGATGCGTTCGATTCATGTGTTGAATGCACCCTCACCGGCAGCGACCGCTTCACTCGTGATTGGTGAAGTGATTGCCGGAAAAGTTCAATAGGCATATCTTTCTTTAATTGTTTTGATTTCTTTCATTAAATCGCTGCCGACCGTCTGCTCTGCTTTATCATAAACGGGATGAAGTGCATGTTCCCATTGTGCACGTTCTTCAGCCGACAGGGTATAGATTTCAAGTGACTGATTGGATCTGATGGCGCGGGCATGTTGGTCGTTAATTTCGATGGCATGCCGACGCCCCCATTCAGTCGCCTCTTTCATGGCCGCGTTAATCGATTCCTGAACGGAAGAAGACAAGCCGTCCCAGAAATCTTGGTTCATCAAAACACCGTATCCAAGGTAGCCATGATTGCTGATGGTGAGATACTTCTGATGTTCATAAAATTTTTTTGTGTTGATATTTGATAGCGTGTTCTCTTGTCCATCGACAAAACTAACTTCAAGGTTTTGGTAGGTTTTATTGAAAGATAACTTACTGGTGCTTGTATTCAATTGATTAAATTGTTCTTGAATCACCGGCCCGGGCATTGTTCGGAAATGAAGCCGGCTGAAATCATCCGGTGTCCGGATCGCATATTCCTGATTTGTCATTTGTTTGTATCCGTTATACCACAAATCTAGCCCTTTCACATTTGCATGATTCAACCCTTCAAGCAAAGCCTCCCCAATCTCACCTTCATAGGCCTCTTCTACAGCCTGGTAATTTGGAAAGGCAAATGGCAGGTCAAGAATTTGCCATACCGGATAATGTTCACTAATTTTTGCGGTTGCCGGCGCTATCATTTCGACATTGCCGTTTTGGAGAGCTTCCCATTCATTGGCATCATTATATAATAGCGCATTAGGATATATCTGGACTTTTACATTGCCATTTGTTTTATCTTCCAAGAGTGCTGCAAATTTCGAAGCCGTTCTTCCTTTTGGTGTATTTTCTGCTGCGACATGACTGAAGCGGATAGTGATTTGCTCATCCAGTCCTTCCTGTTCGTCATCATAATAGGTGTTGTCGGAACCAATTTCTTCAACATCAAATCCAATCATTACAGCAGAGGAAATTCCTGCTACAATTAATGATAGAATTATTAAAAAGTTACGCAAATCACTCACCACCAGTATAATGGTTATATCGTTATATTATTCTATCATATTATTTTGACTCTTGTTAATTCTGTAATAGGAGACGGTTTGGAATGGGATTAAAGAACCTGCCGATACGCCTTAAAATTATGATTCTATCATTCGGTATTGTGCTGTTTTCATTGCTGATCGGCGGGATAACTGTTATCGGCAATAAATACCAGGGTGAAGAGGAGCAGCTGGGTGAGCGTGGCCTGATGACAGGCAGAATTGTGGCGAATTTGCCTGAAGTGAAGGAAGGCTTGATACAGCCGGATGGATGGGAAACCGTTAATCCTGCTGTTGAGCGGATGCGAGCGGTCAATCATGTTGATTACATTACTGTCCTCAATATGAATCGGATTCGGTACTCTCATCCGCTTGACGAGAAACTTGGGACGCTTTCTTCCGGTAAAGATGAAGGTGCTGCGTTAGCCGAGCACAGCTATGTCACGAAGGCAAAAGGTGAACAAGGGACGTTTGTACGTTCTTTTGTCCCGATTATGAATGATAATTATGAACAGATCGGTGTGGTGATTGTAGGCAACGAGCTACCGTCCTTTTTGGGAATCCTGTCGTCGATCCGGTTTGAGGTCATTGTAATTACTATATTGACATTGGCGTTTGGTATTGCAGGCTCTTATCTTTTGGCGAATCATGTCAAGCAACAGACATTTTTAATGGAGCCGTATGAAATGGCACGTGTGCTTGAGGAACGCACAGCTGTTTTCCAGGCTATGTATGAAGGTGTGATTGCAGTTGACCGGGATGAAAAGCTGGTGATCTTTAATGATAAGGCAAAAGAGATATTGGGTATTAACGAAGAAGTGCACGGGGAGCCGCTTGAGGCAATGTTTTCCGGTCATGAGATCAGCAGTCATCTCAAGAAGAAGTCAAAGAAATTCAATGAAACGGTCCGTATCGGTGATCGCTTGATTATGCTCAATCGTATTCCAATCAAGGTGGAAGGGCAGTCTGCCGGTACGATGGTCATATTCCAGGATAAGACCGATGTGACTAAAATGGCTGAGGAACTGACTGGGGTGAAAGCGTTCGTTGACGCACTGCGCGTACAGAACCATGAGTATATGAACAAGATGCATACGATTGCCGGTCTCATTCAATTGGATCAAAACGAACGAGCATTGGAGTATGTTTTTCAAATGACTGACAAACAAGAAAAACTTTCAAAATATATTTTGGAACGGATCGAAAATTACAGTGTTGCCGGTCTGATCATCAGTAAAATTCGCAAAGGCGGTGAGCTTGGAATTAAGGTCACACTGAATGAATCAAGCAGGATGGATTCATTTCCCAGGATGGTCAATGACCATGATTTTATTAAGATGCTAGGTAATCTGATTGAAAATGCGTTTCATGCTTTAAAAGGGATTGCAGACCGCGATAAACATGTCGATATTATGATTAAACAGGATACTGACAGATGTCTGATCGAAGTAGCAGATAATGGAACCGGCATAACCGAAAACAATCAGCAGCATATTTTTGATAAAGGTTATACAACTAAAAAAGAGGATGGGTCCGGTCTTGGGCTTTATTTGATTAAACAAACGGTGATGAAAGCGGACGGTAAAGTAAACGTTCATTCGTCAGTGAATGCAGGAACAAAAATGGTTATAGTGCTGCCCATGCAGAAAGGGGATGTGACTGCCAATGACGCAATCAGGTAAAATCACGGTATTATTAATTGAAGATGATCCAATGGTTCAGGAGGTTAACCGACAGATGATTGGGAAAGTGGAAGGCTTTCAGGTAATAGCTGCCGCGGGTAACGGAAGTGAAGGTTTGAAAATTGCTGAACAGCAAAACCCTGATCTTGTTGTCCTTGATATTTTCATGCCTGAACTAGATGGCATCCAGACATTATATCAGCTACGCAGTGACGGGATGAATATTGATATTCTCGTCATTTCAGCTGCTGATGATACAGACACGATCAAAAAAGCACTTCAGTATGGTGCAATCGACTATATCATCAAACCGTTCAAATTTGATCGTTTAGTCCAGGCTTTAAACAAGTACAAGGCATTTGTGCGCCAATTTTCCCGTTCAACCAAGACGGAACAGCAGGAACTGGACTCCCTGATATCCCAAAAAACTGAAAAACAGCATGATGTGTATCTTCCAAAAGGACTCAACCAGCAAACGCTGAGACAAGTAAAGGGGTATTTAGCCGGACAAACGTCGCCTGTTTCAGCGGATGAAGCAGCCTCACATATCGGAATTGCCCGTGTTACTGCCAGGCGCTATCTTGATTACATGGTAAAAGTTGAACAGGCGGAAATCCATTTGCAATATGGGGAAGTGGGACGTCCCATTAATCGCTATTTGCTGAAGTGATCAGGTCATATACCAAAAAGACCAAAATGTCCATTATGTTCTTAATATTCAAAAACCCAACTGAAAGCGTTAACATAAAAGAAATTAAGATAGTGGGGGTAAGATGATGAAGAAAAACCTTGTTTTTATCAGTCTATTTCTTATGATTGTTTTCCTGGCAGCGTGTGGCGACAGTGACTCTGCTGAAAGAACTGAAGACTCCGGTGGCGGAGATGGCGGTGGTGAATCACTTGTTTTTGGGACCGGGGGGACATCCGGGGTATATTATCCGATCGGTGGTGCCCTGAAACCAATTTTTGAGGAAAGCGAACACGTCGGGAATGTGACAGTTGAGTCAACCGGTGCTTCCGTTGCAAATATTCAAAACATGCAGGATGGACTAAATCAAATGACGATCATCATGAGTGATGTTGCCTATGATGCGCTGGAAGGAACGGGCCAGTTTGAGGGTAATCAGACAGATGTTCAGGCAATGGCCGGCATGTATCCAAATGTCGTACAAGTTGTCGCAATGGCCGATAGTGGAATTGAAACGATTCAAGACCTGGAAGGAAAGCGGGTCGGTGTCGGAAAAGTAGGATCCGGTGTTGAACAGAGTGCACAAAAGGTTTTAGAGGCTATTGGCCTCACATATGATGATTTATCCAAAGTAACACATACCGGGTATGCAGATAGTGTACAGGAGATGAAAAACGGAACGCTGGATGCAGCATTTTTTACTTCAGGTGTTCCAAACAGCAATATCACCGATTTAATGCAACAAAATGACATTGTGTTTGTGGAAATTAAGGATGATGTTGCAGCAACGTTAATGGATTCTTATCCATTTTATCAGGAGTATACGATTCCTGCCGGAGATGAGGCAATGTATAATCTGGATCAGGAAATAAACACGGTCGGTATTCAAAATATGATTGCTGTTTCACCTGATTTAAGTGAAGATTTGGTTTATGATCTGACTAAACGCTATTATGACTATCTTGGCAGTGACGAGGTTTCAGTCAGTGCACTGAATGAATTGCCCCGAGATGATATTGCGAAAGACTTAGTGGCGCCTTTACACCCGGGTGCGGAGAAGTTTTATGAAGAGAATGGCATGCTGGAATAACTGATGTTCCGAAAACATAAGGCTGCCTTTTCAGCCGGGCTTGCTGTTCTGATGGTATTCGGGGTTGCATTTATTCCGGTTAAAGCCTTGACCGTTTTGAACGGTGAACAGCCAATCTATGCTTTTTATCTGACAGACCACTCCTTTTCAGTCCAGTGGAAACATTCGGTCGAAAAGGAGGAATGGGTTGAATATTTTAGGATTCAAGATAACACATTATTTTTAGAATCAACCAAATTCAAAACGTTTGGTGCGGGTGTTCCATCTATATCGGAACACCCTGCAGTTTTAAAAGATGGCTGGGTCCATATAGATATTGACCGGAAAATTGGCCATGATCTTGTAGTACGTTCCAATCGAGTGAATAACTATCAAATACAATTTGCTGATGATACTTATGATTTAAAGCCGAGTGATGAAGCTTATACGGTAACTGTAAGCGAGACACCTTTATACGTTATCTTATTCACGTTTTTGAAGCATATTGTGAGGTGAGTCAATGGAAAATAAAGTAAAAGTAGAAGACTATGATCGTGAAAGTAATGTCAGGACAAATTATCCAAAAAGCATTGGTATTTTTATAACCATTGCTGCAGTCAGTCTCGGGTTATTTCATTTATATACATCATATGCTGGGGCGCTAGTAGATATAAAACAACGGAGTATTCATCTTTATGTCCTGATGCTTTTAGGTTTTTTATTATACCCGATTTACAAAAAAGGAAAAAAGAGCGGGATACCATTTTACGATTATATATTAGCGGGTCTCGCAACAGGACTCGGTTTATATATGCTGTCTGCTGCCAATCGGATTATTGAATCGGGCGGACAGATTAATCAAGTTGATATGTATATTGGAATAATCGTACTGGTCCTGCTGCTGGAAATTACCCGGCGGGTTACAGGATGGGGACTAACATTGCTTGCGTTGGGATTCCTTATTTACGGATTTTATGTTAAATTGTCCATTTATCCTGAATTGACATCACCCATCGTTCTAAGCGTATCAAAAGACATCATTTCCCATCTGGTTTATATCACGGAAGGTATTCTGGGGACTGCAATTGGCGTATCGGCCAGTTATATTATTCTATTTATTTTATTCGGTGCTTTTTTAAGCAAGTCCGGTATGGGGCAGATGTTTAATGATTTAGCGATGGCTGTCGCTGGACATACAAAAGGTGGCCCAGCAAAAGTGGCTGTTTTATCCAGTGGTTTTTTGGGTTCAATTAATGGGTCGGCGATTGCCAATGTTGTAACAACCGGCGCATTTACGATCCCATTAATGAAAAAAATCGGTTATCACAAAAACTTTGCTGGTGCAGTTGAATCAGCCGCCAGTGTCGGCGGACAGATTATGCCGCCGATTATGGGTGCAGCAGCATTTATTATGGCTGAAAATTTAGGTATACCTTACACGACGGTCATGTTAGCGGGGATTATACCTGCATTGTTATTTTACATCGGTATTATATTGCAGGTTCATATCAGAGCCTCTAAACTTGGGTTAAAAGGATTGAATCGGGGAGAACTGCCATCGATTAAGGAAGTGCTGACCAAGCGTGGACATTTATTGATTCCGATGGTCATTCTGTTGTATTTATTATTTTCGGGAAAAACACCCTTTTACGCAGCATTCTGGTCAATCATTTCAACGGTTATTATCACGGGAACTGGAAGAATGCTTGCAGTCAGTGCTGCCGTTTCCATGTTTTTAATTTTTGAACCGCAAATTCGGGCTATTTTATCTGGCGCCAGTATACCGGGGCTGCAGGATAATTGGCTTGAGCTTGGGTTAATTACAATTGTCCCTTTAATTATTAACTTAATTCGCAAAAAAGCCAGGGTTAAGGCAGAGGAAATTAGTATCAAAGAATTTGTTGGTGCTTTGGAAAATGGGGTGAGGACGACCATTCCGGTTGCAATTGCCTGTGGGGTTGTAGGCATAATTGTCGGAATTGCTTCTCTCACAGGTGTGGCATTGGAAATTGCCAGCACGATTGTAACACTCGGGGAAATTATTAATAGTTCACTTGTACAATTGCTGATAACCTTGTTCTTGACAATGATTGCATCGATTATTTTAGGTATGGGCTTGCCTAGTATACCGGTGTACATTATTACAAGTACGATGGCGGCACCAATATTGCTTCAACTTCCTCTCTTCAGAGAATTGGCAGGAACTGGTGAAACCGCAGTATTCGTTGCACATATGTTTGTATTCTACTTTGGTATTTTTGCCAACATCACGCCACCAGTGGCGCTTGCGGCGTTTGCCGGATCCGGCATCAGCGGCGGTGACCCGATGCGTACGGGTTTTCAGGCTATGAAACTAGCAATTGCCGGGTTTATTGTGCCGTTCATGTTTGTATTTTCACATGAAATGCTGATGATTGATGCCACAATCTGGAATGTTCTTTTAATTGCAACGTCTTCATTGATGGGCGTCTTCCTATTGTCCATTGGAGCAGAGGGACACTTCAAGGTTCCAATCCAATGGTATTTAAGAATAATTGCCATAGCTGGTGCGCTGCTATTGATTTATCCGGGAATATTGACTGATATTGCAGGATTAGCTGCGTTACTATTGATATTGGCAACAGGTTTTATGAAGAAAAATGAGGACCAAAGGCCAGCATCAATTGCAAATTAATCGTGGGTATGAGATTTTAACGTTCACAAAAGGAGGCGTTTGAATGGATCTTGGTCTGGAGGATAAATCGGTTCTTGTTCTGGCTTCGAGCAAAGGACTGGGCAAAGCGACTGCCTGTCAGTTTGCCGCTGAGGGGGCACGTGTATATCTGGGGAGCCGAAGTGAAGAAGCGCTGAAAAAAACGTCAAAAGAAATACGTGAGGAAACAGGTAATCCAAATGTAGCCTACAGTGTCTGTGATATTAAGGTTTCTGATTCGGTTAGACAGCTGGTCGCTGATGCAGCCAGCAAGCATGGTCCGGTTGATGTGCTTGTCAATAATGCCGGCGGTCCTCCGGCAGGTTCGTTTGATGATGTAGATGATGATGCCTGGCAGCATACGTTTGAACTTAATCTGCTGAGTTTCATCCGTGCCATCCGGGAAGTTTTGCCGGGCATGAGAGAAAAAGGCGGAGGACATATTCTGAATTTCGCCTCGTCGTCAATTAAGCAACCGATTGATGGGCTAATCTTGTCCAATACCTTCAGAGCAGGCATTACCGGTTTATCAAAAAGTCTGTCACAGGAATTGGCAGCGGATAATATTCTGATTAACACGATTGGGCCGGGGCGGATTGGCACCGATCGCGTCAGCCATCTTGACTCGGTACAGGCAGAAAAACGTGGTTTACCAATTGAAGATGTCAGGGAAGAGGCCGAGAATAATATCCCACTTGGACGTTATGGTAAACCTGAGGAATTTGCCAGGATCGCGGTATTCCTTTGTTCAGAAGCAAATGCGTATGTAACCGGCCAGTCGCTCTTGGTTGATGGCGGTTTGGTGAAGGCGCTGTAGGCAGAAATAATACTTTCTCCAGTGAATAAGATAAGTTATTAATAGCTCAAGAGCAGTGTCTATTTTGACGCTGCTCTTCCTGGTAAATAGGCAAGTATAAAACTTTCCTGCCGTAGAAGTGAATGTAGGCTCTGCTCTCCAAAGCATAGGAGGTTTCTTAGAATAACGCAGCATTCGGCTCGACATATTTGTTGACGTTGATAGGACAGTGTATGAGAAAGAGCGTGTGAAGAAGACGCTGGAAGAATTGAGAGAAGGGAATTAAAAAAACATTAAAATACCCATTGACATCTCAATGTAACCGCTTTATTATAAAATGTAACGGGTTACACAACTCACTATAATTTTTTGTCTGTTATGTAACCCGTTACACATTTGCAAAAAATAATTAATTGAGAGGGCTTATCATATGGCAACAATCCGTGATGTAGCTGAACTCGCGAAAGTTTCGACGGCAACGGTTTCCAGAGTCATTAACAGCAATGGCTATGTCAATGACGAAACGAAAAAGCGGGTCAAAGAAGCGATCGAACAATTAAATTACCTGCCGAATGATGTGGCGCGGAGTCTGTTTAAAGGCCGGTCGCAAATGATCGCGCTGTTTGTGCCGGATATTACGAACCCTTTTTTTCCGGAACTTGCCCGTGCTGTCGAGGATGTTACGAATCAGTATGGTTATACGTTTGTGCTTTGCAATACAGACAACGACAACGATAAACAAATGGATTATTTGAGTGCATTGCAGCAAAAGTCAGTCGATGGGTTTATCATGGTTTCCAGCTCAATGACGGGGGAACATCTGCAGCATATTCAGGTACCCATCGTAGCACTTGACCGGATCATCAGTCCCGATATGTCGTCGGTAACTGTCAATAACCGGAGCGGGAGCAGGCAGGCGGTACAATATTTGAAATCGGTCGGATGCACACGGATTGCTCATATTGCCGGACCGGAACATGTCGATAACGCTGTATACCGCATGCGGGGCTATTTGGATGAAGTGAAGGATGAAGATTGGTTTAACAGCAGTTATGTCGTGTCGGGGGCGTATAATTTTGATGCAGCCAGGAAAGCTGCGATGAATCTATTAACCCGCCATCCGGAGATTGATGGCATTTTTGCCGGAAATGATTTGATGGGGGCAGGTGTGCTGAATGCCGCTGCTTCACTAGGCAAAAAGGTACCGGATGATTTGGCGGTAATCGGCTTCGATGGGATTACCATGGGCGAAACAGTTACACCGGCGTTAACGACGATGGCTCAGCCCATTTATGAGATAGGTAAAAGTGCTGCGGAAATACTGATTAACCAAATCGGGACATCTGATTCAGGTGTTGTGACAGAAGAATTCAACGTTCAATTGATTGAACGCCAATCGACGTTAAGAAAGGCGGAAACATATGAGCAGTAAACCAAATGTGTGTATTGTTGGCAGTATAAATATGGATTTGACGGTAAAAACCGATAAAATGCCGCAGCAGGGCGAGACAGTTCTCGGTGATACATTTTTCACGAATCCCGGCGGCAAAGGAGCGAATCAGGCTGTGGCGGCTGCACGAATGGGAGCCAATGTGAATTTTATCGGTGCTGTCGGTGACGATTCGTTTGGCCAAACACTTCGCCAAAATCTCATAAGTGAAGGCATTGGGATAGACGGTGTTGAAACCATTTCAGATGAAGCCACTGGAACAGCTACAATCATTTTATCGGAAAATGATAACCGCATCATTGTGGCTTCGGGAGCCAATAATCGCGTAACACCTGAATTGGTCATGAAACATAGCGATTTAATTAAAAACAGTGACATGGTGCTTCTCCAGCTCGAAGTACCGATGGAGACGAATGTGTCAACAGCGGAGTTTGCTGAAACGAATGGTGTTCCGGTTATTTTGAATCCTGCACCGTTTCAGCCGCTTCCGGAAAATGTTCTGAAAAGCACCCGCTATTTAACACCAAATGAAATAGAACTGGCATCCATGAAAGAAGATAAGTTATTTAAATCAATCCAGAGAAAGCTGATTGTTACCCGAGGTGATAAAGGCGTATCATTTGTTGAAAATGGAACGGAACGGAATATCGGCGGGCACCATGTTCACGTAACAGATACAACCGGCGCAGGAGATACATTTAATGGTGCACTGGCTGCAGAACTTGCTGGTGATGCTAAACTTTCGGATGCGGTCACCACGGCAAATGCGGCAGCAGCCTTGTCGGTTACAAAAATTGGTGCACAGATTGGAATGCCGACTAAACAGGACGTTCAGAATTTTTTACGGGAAAGGAACATGTCTGAATGAAGAAAGCAGGAATTTTAAACCGTGATATTGCTTCGGTACTAGCTCGAATGGGACATACCGATACGCTCATCATTGCGGATTGCGGACTGCCTATTCCGGATGAAACAGTAACGATTGATCTGTCATTAAAGTTAGGTACACCGGATTTTCTGTCGGTGCTCGAAGCAGTTGCAGAAGATATGGCGATTGAAGAAATGACACTGGCCGAAGAAATCAAAACATCAAATTTGTCTCTGCACAATCAGCTAAAAACAGATTATGCAGAAATCCCGACAATGTATATGTCACATGAAGATTTAAAACGTCATATCAGGAATGCGAAAGCAGTCATTCGTACCGGAGAAGCATCGCCATATGCCAATGTTATTTTGAAATCAGGCGTCATTTTCTAGTATATATAGGGAGGTGAAATCATGGCAGGTACACCTTTTGCGGAGATGCAGGGAGTCAGCAAGTCTTTTTCCGGCAACCAGGTATTAAAAAACGTGAATTTCGCAATCAATAAAGGTGAGATTCATGCTTTGGTCGGCGAAAACGGCGCCGGAAAATCGACGTTAATCAAAATCCTGACCGGGATTCATAAACGTGATGATGGTGTTATCAGGCTTAACGGAAAAGAAGTCCACTTTTCCCACCCGAAACAGGCGGAAGAGGAAGGAATCATGGTTATCCACCAGGAATTGAATATCATTCCGCATCTTACTGTTACCGAAAACATGTTTCTCGGTAAAAATATCACGTATGGCAAAACCGGAATTCTGAATACAAAAGAAATGAAGAAACAATGCGAAGCGAACTTGCAAAAGTTAGGGGTATCGAACATCGATCCGGATGAAGTTGCCGGCAATTTATCGGTCGGAAAGCAGCAAATGATTGAAATTGCCAGGGCGACATCAACGAATGCCGAACTGATTGTGATGGACGAGCCGACTGCCGCCCTGACAGACCGTGAAATTGAAAGTCTTTTTAAAGTTGTTGAGTCATTACGGAAGCAAGGTGTCGCCGTTATCTACATTTCACACCGGATGGAAGAGATTTTCAGGATTTGTGACCGTATTACAGTTTTACGTGATGGAGAATATATCGGGACCGAGAAAATTTTTGATGTCGATTTTGATAAAATTGTCAAAATGATGGTCGGACGTGAACTGGGCGATCGGTTTCCGGAGCGTCATCATACGGCCGGTAATGTGGTCTTTGAAGTGAAACATCTGGCGAGAAAAGGGTTGTTTGATGATATCAGTTTTTCGGTCAGGGAAGGCGAGATCCTGGGCGTTGCCGGATTGATGGGGGCCGGGCGATCGGAAATTATGGAAACGATTTTCGGTTATTCCGGGAAACAGTACGGAAGTATACATCTGAACGGTCAGGAATTAGCCATTAAACATCCGTCAGATGCGATAAAAGCAGGTATTGGTTTTATTACCGAAGACCGAAAATCAAAAGGGCTGCTCACTGACTTTTCCATCGGGGATAATATTTCGATAACGAATATGACATCCATTTCCAGTAACGGTGTCATATTGGCTAAAAAAGAACATCAACTGATTACTGAATTGATGAACCGCCTGAACGTTAAGGCAACTGGTGCAGATCAGGAAACAAAAACCTTAAGCGGCGGCAACCAGCAAAAAGTGGTCATTGCCAAATGGCTCGGCATCGAACCGAAGCTGCTTATTCTGGATGAACCGACACGTGGTGTTGACGTTGGCGCCAAGAAAGAAATTTATACGATCATGAATGAATTGACCAAAAGCGGGGTGGCCATCATCATGGTATCCTCAGAACTTCCGGAAATATTGGGTGTCAGTGACCGGATCATGGTTATTCATGAAGGAAAAATTGCGAAACTATTTGATCGTCATGAAGCAGATCAGGAAAAAATTATGACAGCAGCTGCAGGGGGTGAGCAGATTGAAATGGAAGGATAACCTTCTTAAAGATTTTTCCAAATTGGGCCCATTAATTGGACTTATTATGATGGTGATTTTTCTTGGTTTTATGAGTGATAGCTTTTTCACATTGGATAATATATTTAATTTGCTGCGGCAAATATCCGTGAATGCCCTGATTGCCTTTGGAATGACGTTTGTTATTTTGACGGCAGGTATTGACTTGTCCGTCGGTTCCCTGCTGGCATTGGGAAGTGCGTTAACAGCAGGACTTTTGGCAGGCGGTATGGATCCGGTTTTGGCAATCTTACTTGGACTTCTGATCGGATTAGGGTTAGGGGCCGTTAACGGTCTGATTATCACGAAAGGAAAAGTGGCACCATTTATTGCAACCCTTGCCACCATGACGATTTACCGAGGCGCGACACTTGTTTATACAGATGGCCGTCCAATTACAGGACTATCTGACAGCTTTGCATTTGAAATGATCGGCCGCGGCTATGTGTTCGGCATCCCGTTCCCTGTTATTCTGATGCTCGCTGTATTTCTCATTCTCTATTTTGTACTCAGGAAAACTGTGTTTGGACGCCAGGTGTATGCTGTTGGCGGGAATGAGGAAGCTTCAATATTATCAGGTATTAAAGCAGACCGGGTCAAAATAGGTGTATACTCCCTGACCGGGATGTTATCAGTCCTCGCCGGTATTATTTTGACAAGCCGGCTGAATTCTGCACAGCCCACTGCCGGGGAAATGTTTGAACTGGATGCCATTGCAGCAGTTGTTATTGGCGGGACAAGTCTTATGGGAGGACGCGGACGGATTACTGGAACATTGATCGGTGCTCTGATTATCGGCGTTATTGACAATGGTCTGAACCTGATGAATGTCTCGTCTTTCTATCAGCAAATTGTTAAAGGCGGCGTTATTCTGCTTGCCGTATTATTGGATAGAAAATCTAAATAATTATTTTAAGGAGGAATTTTTAATGGCTAAATGGTTGAAGGAAGTAGCTATTTTGGCAGTATTGCTGTTGGTTGTCAGTGCTTGTTCAACAGAGAGCCCAGGTTCAGACAACGGGGAGGGTTCTTCTTCTGAAGGAGACTCCGATGATTCCGTGAAAGTCGGGCTTTCCATATCCACTTTAAATAACCCGTTTTTTGTAACCCTGCGTGATGGTGCAGAAGCCGCAGCAGAAGAAGCCGGCTATGAAATTGTCGTAACGGATGCTCAGGATGATGCTTCTTCACAATTAAGCGACATTGAGGACTTGCTGCAGCAGGAAATTGATGTGCTGCTTGTAAATCCTGTCGATTCAGAAGCAGTTGTCACGGCAATTGAATCCGCCAACACACAGGATGTCCCTGTTATCACCGTTGACCGCAGCACTGAAGGAGGCGAAGTTGTTACCCATATCGCTTCTGATAACGTAGCAGGTGGTGAAATTGCCGGTGAATATATCGCCGAACAGCTTGGTGAAAGCGGCAGTGTAGTCGAATTGCAAGGTGTACCGGGTGCATCGGCAACAAATGAACGGGGAGAAGGGTTCCATAATATTGTTGATGACATGGGTGATTTGGAAGTCGTCGCGCAGCAATCGGCAAACTTTAACCGCTCTGAAGGGTTGACTGTTATGGAAAACATCATCCAAAGCACCGACAATATTGACGCGGTATTTGCGCATAACGATGAAATGGCGCTTGGTGCAGTGGAAGCCCTCCAATCAAATAGTATGCTGGAAGATGTCCTTGTTGTCGGCTTTGATGCAACAGATGATGCTGTCGCAGCCGTTGAAGAAGGGACAATGGATGCCACGATCGCCCAGCAGCCTGAATTAATCGGGGAAAATGCCATTGATGCTGTTGGATCAGTGGTCAATGATGAATCTTTAGATGAGTTCATTCCGGTAGAATTACAAATGGTAACAGAGTAAATGATGTTGAAACAGGTCACTTCACTTAGGTGGGGTGACC
>NZ_DATGTI010000109.1:0-18137 GCF_035301925.1 Lentibacillus sp.
AGCAGCACTCCTCGCAACTCGCAGTTTACTCGGTGGATGTTCAGCTCGTCGCTTTCCGCGGGCGGCTGGTGAGCCTCCTCGTGCTCGTCGCGTTGCAAGCTATCTCTGTGAGGTATACGCTCCTCGCAGAAAAGATTGCTGTCGCACTGCGGGGTCTCACCTATGCCTCTCATCCTGCAGGAGTCTCCGTATATTTCCTCCGCTAAGGCAACTTATTGTTCACCTTTAGCGTTGGTCATTTTTGTTATGTCCCAGTCTCTCCCCCCAATTGTTAACCTATTCTTACCACAATTGAAATGGCGGTGATCCTGGTGGTGCATAGCCAATAAAGTCAACCAGCGGAATCACATATCCCATTGCCACGACAACCAGCATGAGAAGAATTGTCCGGCTCCAGCGCTCTGTCCAGAACGGTGTTTTACTTGCATTATCTTCTTCTTCACCGATCGGGAATTCCTCTTCACCTTTAGGTGCACGGAACATCAGATGGAATGCTGCATACACTTGCATGATGACCGCAATAATCAAGATGGTTCCCCCGATTCCAAGGAAGATTAAATATGGGTCCCAGCCAAGTGCTGTTGCATTATCACCATATGTCGAATACGATGTTCTTCTCGGTGAGCCCATCAATCCGACCAGATGCATTGAAATCGACATAAGCGACATACCAATTGTCCAGAGAATCGTTGTTGCAACACCAAATTTATTCATAGCCGGTGTTAACACGCGTTTTGAAATATAAGGAATCAACCAGTAACTGATGCCAAAGAAGGTTAAAGCAACCGTCATTCCCAGCGTTAGATGGAAATGTCCGACGACCCATAATGAATTGTGTACGACCTGATTCAACTGATTTGTTGTTTGGACAATACCACCTGCACCAGCTGGTATGAATGCAATCATGGCAATCATGGGTGCCAGGAAGCGGACATCTCCCCATGGCAATTTTTTAAAGAAACCGAATAAGCCTTTTGCGCCTTTTGCTCTGCCTGTACGCTCAAATACTGAGAACATCGCATATGCTGTCATCAGTGACGGGAATCCGATTGCCAGACTCATAAACACGTGTAAATATTTAACCGATTCGGTAATCCCCGGGTCAACGATCTGATGGTGGAATCCACCGGGGATGTTCAGGATAACCAACAAAATAACGACAACACGTGTTAATGTATCACTGAAACGACGGCCGCCAATAACTTTTGGTATAATAACATACCATGCTGAAAGCGCCGTGATATACCAAATGTTGACTAATGTGTGCCCGAATGCCCAGAACAATGTACGGCTCAGCATCACATTAATTGTTTCCACCCAGCCGAATGCCCATGGGATAATCATGAACACCTCAATGGCGACTGGAACACTGCCGAAGAATAAGAGAACAAAGACACCTGTTGCAAAGAATGATAAAATTGGCAAATGCTGTCCTTTGTTGCGCTTTCGCCAGTTTGCCACTTGAATAAATGCCCCAAATGCTGCCATCCAAACACCTAAGACAATTAACACCAATCCGATGTAAAACCATGGTGATGCCTGTAGTGGCGGATAAAAGGTATACATAACACTTGCTTCGCCCATCACAATGGGAACAGCCGCGAATACAAAGCCGATAAGCTTCATGCCAAAGCCGATCCATACCATCTTTCTGACTTTCGGAAGTAATCCCCCTAATGTGTGGGAGAGACTTGCATAAAAATAACCAATTGTAAAGAATGATGTAAATACAAGAACTAATAATAGACCGTGTGATGTC
The DNA here is from genome assembly GCF_035301925.1 of Lentibacillus sp. Classification (GTDB taxonomy): domain Bacteria; phylum Bacillota; class Bacilli; order Bacillales; family Amphibacillaceae; genus Lentibacillus. Next base: position 1,760 of record NZ_DATGTI010000109.1, read on the forward strand.
AAAACCTGATAATAATTGTACCATGATGGCAGTTCAAGAAGTCCCGCCCGGTTCAAGCCCTGAAGCAGGCCAAAGGTTCCGCCGAATAATAAGGCAAGAAACGTAACGGTGAAATAAGCTTTCGATATCCGTGCATCTTCTTCGTTTATTCCCATCGCTTTATTCGCTTTATACTTAATCGTTTCTGCTAATGCCACTGTCCTTCCCTCCTTTATTTAACTGTAATGGTCGTGGACATCATTTGGTGACCTGCACCACAATACTCATTACATAAAATTAAATAGTCGCCGGTCTCATTAAATGTTTGCGTTATTTTTTGCACATATCCCGGCATGACCATAGCGTTTACGTTCGTCCCGGCAATTTGAAATCCGTGTGTCACATCTTTTGAGGTCATCGTGAATGTCACCTCGGAACCTGCCGGAATTTCGATATCACTTGGTGTGAACATGAACGCTTCAAGTGTCATGACCACTTCATATTCATTTTCACCTACTTCATATACACCAGGTTCGTTAAATGGCTCGCTTTCATCCACTTTTTGCGGATCCAGGGTTTCCGTGTTACTTGGCGGTCCCATCCCCAATGCGAACGTCTGATAACCTGTAAGCAGCATAAAACCAATAATCATGACACTGCTGATTGTCAGCCATATTTTTTCGTGTCGATGCATCGTCTTCTACCCCCTTTATTAAATATCCACCCGAAACATATATAACCAGTAGATGGCTATATACAGTGCGAATATAAATCCTCCGACAAATATCAGCGATGAAGTGAGTGCGCCTTTGTTGGAATGGCCCTGCTCCTGCTTCTGTTCTTCGATGTTTCCAGCCTTTTCTTCAGGGTTCATGTTATCCATTTTCATGAAGTTCAACCTCCCTTTGAATTTCTTACTTATATCCTATTCGAGAACGATTCTCATCGAAGTGAATTAAATCACAAGAGAATGTGATTTAGATTACACTTTTAAAAGGTTTTCACCTTTTTGCCGATAAAAAAAGCCAAACCCTTGATATATCAAGGGTTTGGCTATTGTGAAATGACGCTGTATTCTGTAACAAATTTGTCAATTAATACGTCACATTTTTAATTCCAGCTGTTTGGAAAAGAAGTAAAGATATGCTGTTTTAACCGGTTCTTTCCATATACGCTGCAAAGCTTCTTTGTAAAGTTTCATTTGAACTTCGTAACGTTCCAGGAGGTTGTCCTTTACGCGATCAGTTACGTCGTCTGTAATTGTATCCGTCTTATAATCCAGAATAATCCAGCCATCATCCGTTGGGATAACACAATCGATTACCCCCTGAATCAGTACGTGTTCGTCTGTTTCACCTGTCCAGTTTGCATACACCTTGTTGGCGGGCAACGTCAGGCTGAATGGTACCTCACGATCGACGATTGGGGCGTTCATGACCAATTCACCAATGGCAGTTCTGAAAAACGCTTCAATAGCATGGATGTCAATAACATCTGCTTCCTGTCTGGTCAATATCTCCCGCTCAACCAATGATTCCACAAATTCAGCAATCTCATCAGATCCCATCGGTTCTTTTAATGGTATATGCTGCATAACCGTATGCATGGCGGTTCCGCGCTCGCTGGCCGTAATCGTCTGTTGTTTTTGCATAAACACTGGGCGCTTCACGATTGGCGACTGGAACTTCTGGACAAGCTGATCACTGCTGTACTCGTCCTTCACTTCACGCTGCCGTTTGATTTCCGTAACGGTTTGCTTTGCCCGGGCATGTGCTGCCTGTTGATACGGATAAACATACGACAGCCGGTTGTCAACCGCCTGTTGATACACATTGTCATCAATGTCGACCGGTTCCCAGTTGACGATGCTTTCTTTCAGTGCACCGGCTTGTTCAGCTTCCTCCTCATCCAGATTAGCAAAAGAACTCCCATGCTCAATGGTCACTTTCCATTCCGAGGGATCAATGCGAATGGCCTCAAGCACTTGATCGGGCACTTCCATCGTACGTAATACATCATTCGTCCTGTGGCGGATTAATGCCGGGCCGATCCAATCCAGGTATGTTTTCGACTTGATGCGGAAATGTGCCGGCAATATCCAGTCGGCATGATCAATTATCTGCTCCCACTTTTCCTGTTTTTTAGCAAAGGATGCGACACTGCCAACCATCAGCAGCTTTTCTTTCGCTCGTGTCAGTGCCACATATAATACACGCATTTCTTCAGCCAACATCTCCCGCAGTTTTTCCTGTTTTAAAGCATGATAATACAGTGTGGGATACGTGATCCGTTTGACCGGGTCGATATATTTGCTGGCAAATCCGAGATCTTTATGCAGTAAATAGCGCTGATTCAAATCCTGCATATTAAACTGCTTATCCATTGCTCCAAGAATGACAACCGGAAATTCCAGTCCTTTACTCTTATGGATGGTCATAATCCGGACGACGTCTTCCTGTTCACTGAGCGCCCGTGCAGCCCCTAAATCATCGCCGCGTTCTTCCATCCGTTCAATGAAGCGCAAAAACCGGAACAAACCACGAAAAGACGTTGTTTCGTAGCCCCGTGCCCGGTCATAAAGTGCCCTCAAGTTAGCCTGTCGCTGCCGTCCTCCCGGCATGCCGCCGACAAAGTCATAGTAGCCGGTTTCCCTGTATATCTGCCAGATCAGCTCTGATAAAGCGCCCTGGCGAGATGCAATACGGTAACGCTCCAGCTTTTCCAGGAAATTGGACACTTTAATGGCTGTGTCACCTGTATTCTGCTGATGAAAAGCTTTGAGCGCATCATAATAGACGCCACGTTTGTCAGCTAACCGAACCTGTCCGAGTTCTTCCTCATCCAGCCCGACAATCGGTGATTTCAGAACGGAGGCAAGCGGAATATCCTGTCGTGGATTATCGATTACTTTCAAGAAATTCAGCATGATTTTCACTTCGATCGCTTCAAAATAACCGGTTGACAGCTCAGCATAAACGGGGATGCCCTGTTTTTTCAATTCATCAACCATCGTGGGCGCCCATGTCATCGACCGGAGCAAAATAACCATATCACGGTACTGGACATCTCGCTCTGAGTCAGTCGTTTTATCATAAACTTGCAGTGGCGCCTTTTCCTTCTGTCCGATCCAGCCTTTGATTTTTTCGGCATAGGCACGCGCCTCAAGCTGTGCCTTTTCCAGATCCTGATAGTCTTCCTCTTCCGGTGTCATAGCCTCTTTTTCTTCCGGTGCTTCACGGTCAATGATAACAAGCTCAGGCTCCGGCTCCGCGTGCGGCAGCGAATCGTACATGCTATTGGCATAAATCAATTCCGCATCCGGATCATAATCGATCTCGCCCAGCTGCTCATCGAGAATTTGCCTGAAGATGTAATTGGTGCCAGCAAGAACTTGTTCCCGGCTCCGGAAATTGCTTGCCAGATCAATCCGTGTTGCTGAAAGTGTATCACTGGCGAATCGTTTATATTTATTGATGAAAAGCGATGGTTCAGCATGACGAAACCGGTAAATGCTCTGCTTGACATCACCGACCATAAACATGTTGCCGGGACCGTGCTGATCACTTATCAGTGACAAAATTGTTTCCTGGACAAGATTCGTGTCCTGGTATTCATCAACCAGCAATTCCGTAAATTGTTCCCTCAGGCTGACAGCGACATTCGATGGTTTTAAATCCTTGGGCGTGGATGTTTCGTCGATGAGCAGCTCCAGGCAATAATGTTCGAGATCAGAAAAATCAACAATTGCCCGCTCGCGTTTTTGTTCGGTAAATCGCGCTTTAAACTGTTTAACCAGTTCAGTCAGCTGTCTGATAATGGGGGCCAGCTCCTGCATATCGGCAACATGCCCCTCCAGATTGCGGCTGAACCATCCTTCTTTCATATCATTCCAGCGTTTTTTATAGCTTTCCCGCAGTTTTTTCGCTTTATCTTTTTTGGCTTCATCACAATCGATTTTTTTCCCGGATAATCGGGCAAATGAACTGGATGCCATCACCGCCTGCAGATCGTCCCATGAATCAAGGTGTGCCTTTGCCTCCTGTAATTGGGCAAGATCGGATTCAATCGCATCTGCATAATGATATGGTCCATCACTTTCCCGGGTCAGATCCATTGCCAGCTGCATCTCCTGATTAATCGCATCAAACTCGTTTCTGACCTCTTTTTTAATAATGGAAAGCCAGTCCAAATCATCTTCCTGCCAATTATCGGGAATATCATAAACATCCGCAAGCTGATCAAGCCAATTGTCCGGCCAGGGATTTTTGATGGCAAACGTGTACAGATCAAGGACGAGGCTCTCTACATCCGTATCACTGCGGTCACTGGAAAAACGGTCAACCACTGCAAAGAAGTTTTCCTGTTCTTCCCCTTCTTTACCATACCAGTCTTCAAATAAATCATCGATCACTTCCTGTTTGATTAAATCCGCTTCCATATCATCGGCAATCCGAAAAGCAGGATCAATATCAAGTAAATAAGCGTATTGCTTCACGATATCGAGACAAAAGGAATGCAATGTGGATATCGATGCACGCTGCAGCAGTGATAATTGTTTTTTCAGATGATTGGAGGATGGATCATCTGCCAGTGCCTGCTCCAGCGCCAGTCCGATCCTATTGCGCATTTCCTGTGCTGCCGCATTTGTAAATGTTACGACAAGCAATGAATCAATATCTACCGGGTTTTCTTCCCGGAGCAGTTTTTGAATGATCCGCTCCACGAGGACTGCGGTTTTTCCCGAGCCGGCTGCAGCGGAAACAAGTACGTCACGCCCATCCGTATAAATGGCTTCTTCCTGTTCTCGTGTCCAGCTGACCATTACGATTCCTCCTTTCTACGGAGTTTTTCCAGGACTTCATCATCCTTCATATCTGTCAGTTTGCGGTAATTGTTTTCCTCAAGCGATGGGTCAAATTGGCAGACAGACAGAAATGGACAATACGTGCATGGAATTCTTTGTTTGTGCTGATACGGATTAAGGTGCACACCACCTGATGTCATATCAATACCTGCCTGCATCATCAAATGGTGGATGTGATTTTGCAGGCTCTGGAATGTTTCATTGTCTGCAATTTTGGAGCCGCTGTAAAATCCACCGTTCTTTTTAACACCGGCTGGGATAATCTGGCTCCGGCCCGATTCGAGCGATGTATCCATCAATTTAACGATTTGTTCATCCGACAGCAGCAGCCCCTGCATTTTATACTTTTTGAATAATTCTTTTTCGATTTCCTCATCAGACATGTTCATGTTGCCTGACACCATTGGATTGTGCACGTGGAAATAAAGCACGCCGGCCGGTGTTGCTTTTACGCCAAGCCATTGTTCAGACTGGGAGAGCACGACATCCAGATAAGTCAGCATCTGAAGTGCCAGTCCATAATAAACGTCGATCAGGTTCAATCCTTTTTCACTGGATTTGTAGTCAATTATCCGTAAAAATAACCCTTCCTCACTTTCGGCTTTATCGACACGGTCAATCCGTCCGCGCAGCATTAATTCAAACCCGTTCGAGAGCGGCAATGTCACTGGATTGAGTGTCTGGTTCTCACCAAAGCCAAGTTCAAGCCCCACCGGTGAAAATTCACTTTTCCGTGCCTGCTCGCTCAATATATAGGTTGCTCGGGTAATCACGTCCTGAAGTTTTTGCTGGATATATTTATAACGGTTTGAACTGTGTAAAATCTGATGCTGCAAAACAGGTGCAAGGTTTTCGACAGCTTGCCGTGCATATCCGGCACTTTCACGTTTGGTTAACTGCGAAAAGTCCCTTCCCTCAGCTTGAATCCATTCGGTAATTTTTTTCAGTGCTTCATGAAAAAGCTGACCAATATCCGGTGCATCAAGCTTGTAGGTTTTTCGTTCCTTGAGCTGCAGACTGTACTGGGCAAAATGCTGATAGGAACAGCGGTAATATGATTCAAGCCGTGATACACTGGCTTTCACTTGTTTTGGATACAACTGTTCAGTTGTCTGCTGTGATAGATTAACCGGCTTATTTTGATAATACAAGCTTTGCAGAATGGTATAAGTTGTACTGAATTTTGGCTGGTTTCTAATATACCAGTTCAGAACGTGCCACCACACCTCTTTTACCGGGTATCCTTTGCGGCTGCGGGCCAGTTGGGCTGTTAGCGCTGCTCGAGTTTTAATCGGCGTGGTAATGAAACGCTCTGCATCAGCCAGCTCATCAGGATCCTGCAATAACAGGTGATCACAGCAATCAGGGAACAAATCTTCCACCCGCTTAATCAGTTGTGATGGCATTTTCGATTTCCCTTCCTCATCACTGAGCGGATAGCTGACCCATAAATAGTCACTGGCCGAAGTAAACGCGAGATACATATAAAACCAGTCATCCAATAGCTTTCGTTTACTGCTTTCCGCCAGTTCTACGCCGTGTTCCGCCAGCATGTTTCGTTCCTGCTCATTGATCAGACCGTCTTCCGCCTGTTTCATCGGCCATGTACCATCATTGACGCCAAGCAAAAACGAACATTTCATCCCGCTGATCCGGGAACGGTCAATCGTACCAACAATGACGTGATCGATGCTTGGCGGCACGTGTGCGAATGTCAGTGACTCAAATCCCGCTTCGATGGCAGCGCGGAATGTTTCCATAGTCATGCGCTCATCCCCGGCCATTTCAACCATTTCATCCAGCAGCTGAATAACGGCATTCCATACTTGTTCCTGTTCACGCGCTTTTTCAATTTGTCCTTCTGCATCGAATGTTTCACGCATTTTTTCCAGCCGGCCGGGCACATCAAGCTTTTCCAATAAAAGATAAATGACTTCACATCGTTTTCGTACCGTCTCAGCCTCCCTGATAGCCTTATCAAATGCCTGCAGTGCCCGGACAACCTGCTTCCGATAAGCATTAATCCGCTGCTGCGTCTGTTTTTCGGCATCTGTCTGTGCCGACCGGTCGAAACCAAGAAACCGCTGGAAAACCCAATCGTCATGCGACAGCCATTGATCACGCGACCGGATGCCATATTCCAGCACATAATTTTCCAGCTCATCAATCGCGTCATCATTGAGTGGATACCGAGCATCAACAGACGGGATGAACCCGGTTTTCAGCAAACGGAAAACGGCATCATAGCGCCAATTCCCTTCAACGATATCCATGACAGAACGGATGAATTCAATCAGCGAATGATTCAACATACTCCGTTTTTCATCGATAAAAACAGGAATATCATGGTCATCAAAAATCGTTTCGATCAAATCATGATAGACATCGGTCTGACGAATAAATACCGCGATATCACGAAACCGGTAGTGCTCCTCTCTGACAAGACGGAGAATCTCCTGGGCAACCCCCTCAACTTCTGCACGCGGATGGACGGCCTCGGCGATCTGGATGGGCACTTCACCGTTATACACAGGTGCAGGTCTTACGTCAAAATGCTTTTCCAGATGGGCAAAATATGGCCGATTGTGCAGTCTCCCATCCTCCGGACTTAATATGATCGGCTCATCGATTGGAATGCCATTCTCCTGGGCTATGGTTTTCAGTGCTTGATAGGTTTCTTTTGTCTGGTAAAACAAATCCAACTCGGAAAGATGATCATGATCCGGGATGTCTGCAGTCAATGCAACCGTTACGGAATTGCATTTTTTCATCAATTCTTCCACAACGAGCAATTCTTTCGGCGAAAACCGATGAAATCCGTCAAGATAGATGTCAGCATCATTAAGCAGTGTCGCATTTTGTATTTTATCGGCCAGCAACTGCAGCTGATCCTCACTATCAATATATTTGTCTTCCAAAGTACGAATTAAATTTTCATAGATATAAGCCAAATCATTCAGCTTACGCGTTAAAGCCGTCTCACCAGGTTCCTGATGAACAAACTGCTGCATCTGTTCTATTTGCATGTAGAGCATATCCGGGGTAATCCGGTAACGTTTGAACTCAGTGATGATGTTCTCAAGCTGTTCCAGAAATCCTTGCTTCTCCAAAGCTTTTTGAAATATATCCCATTCACTTTCTTTTTCCGCAATAATTTTACGGAGCATCATCTGGGTGCCGACCGAACTGATAAATTGCCTTGTGCCCCCGCCGGTTTCCTGCATGACACGCCATGCCAGCCGTGAAAAGCTGACAACCTGGGCACGGATACTTCCTTTAATCGTTTGATCCTGGAATAACGCGTATTCCTGCTGAAACGTCATTTGATCGGGCACGATATAAAAGATGGGTGACCCCTGTGGATTATCGGCTAATGTTTGTCGAATATCACTTAAAATCCGTTCACTTTTGCCGGTTCCGGCTCTTCCTAATAAAAATCGGATTCCCATGCATTCAGCCCCCTGTCAGAAACACTTGGCTTTCACCAAGTCTTTTGTTTTATAAGGTCTGCTGTCATTTGTTTTTAACGTTAAAAATAATAAAACCTATTTCTCATTTTAACAGAGAAACAGGTTTTAGACACTTTCTATACGTTCAACCAAAACTTAGCTGCATTTCTGAAACGGGCCAGTATTTGACATCGACTTTACCGACCAGTGTACCGGCATCAACGAACCCAATCTCGCGGCTGTCAAGACTTTCCCTTCGATTGTCTCCCATGACAAACAGTTTTCCTTCAGGCACGATTTCTGATCCGGTAACACCTTCCAGTGTAAAATCCTCCGTGTGCGGTTTGCCGTCACGGACTTCCTTAAACGGATCCAAAAATGGTTCTTCCACATATTCTCCATTAACATACAGTTTATCATTCTTGTAGACAATGTCATCACCGGGCAGTCCGATGACACGTTTAACATAATCTTCCCGTTCATCTGCATGAAACACAATTATATCAAAGCGGTCCACATCCGTCAGATTATAAACAACTTTATTGACCATTAACAGGTTGCCATCATACAGAGTCGGTTCCATCGACTCGCCATTTACAATATAACTTGCAAACAGGCTGGTTCGGAAAATAATCGCCAGGACCAATGCTAATAATATGACTGGGATTATTTTGCGACAATATCTTTTTTTCATTGTTATTTCCTCCAGGGTTTACGACTCGTTTCATGGTCGCTTCCTCGTCTAGCTCCAGCGCCAAAGCTGTAGCGCGACTTCCCTCACCTCCGTACGATAAGTCAACATCGACTCCCTATGGTCGTCGTGTTTCCTTTATCTCCTGCGGTTCAGTCCAGTCGTACGTCGCAAACCGGGCGCTTACGCTTTTGCTTTTACCAGTCTACCCTGTTTATTCACTTTTTAACCTGTTCGCGCTCAGAAATTTCCTTTATGACAGATTTCCGCTGCAGGCGCCGTTCGATATATTTTCCGAACAGCCAGAATAGGACAATACAGATTCCGACAACAATTGTTCTGACTGGTTTCTGTGCAAATTCAACGATGCTTGAACCGACAAAAGCAATCGAAAAAATCATGACCGTCTTGCCCATGAGTACCGCCAGGATAAACTGGCGGATATGAATGTTTGACAGAGCCGATACGACGTTGATCACCGACGACGGGGAGAATGGAAAGCACATTAATAGAAAGAGCGGACCAAAACCATGCCGCTCCACCCAGCCGGTCACCCGGATCACTTGTTTATTTCGGCGTATTGCCCTGATGAACCGCTTGTCCCCAAGTTTCCGGATAAGCAAAAATACCAATATCGCGCCAGCACAAGCCCCTGCCCACGATAATATGAAACCTTCCCACAAACCATAAGCCGCTGCATTGGCAAGCACGAATACAACCAATGGCAAAAATGGCAAAAATGCTTCTATAAATGGCAAAAGAATTCCCGGCAATGGTCCCAGACTTTCGTATTCATTTAATAGATGCCGGATAAATTCGTCCAGTTTATCCTGCTCAAGCCAAATTTTCCAATCCGTTATGCTGACGTTTAGCAAATGCATGTAAATCATTGTCCCCTTACATATCCCGCATGTAAAGGTCAGTAACCCGCCAAATGACAGCGGCTGACTGACCGTAAATGCCCGAATCGGTTCAACTAACATTCAGTGGCTTAAGAGCGCTCCACTGAATGAAGTTCTCAAGTGTCTTCTTCGTCTATTCAGTATAACTATTTTTATTTTAAATTATCCATCCGTATATGCATAGTGGACATTGCCGATTAATCTTTCATTTTACACTTTTTCATAGAAACAAATAGCCTCTTTCCTTCCATCTTATCTTAAATTAAATTTTTTGGTGTATTTTTTGTACAGTTTATCATATAATATATGCAGAACTTACGTTCGATTAACGGAGGAGATAACATGCGCTATCTGAATGACGAAGAACTGCAGCTTGCTTCTCGTTTCCTGTTTCTTTCAATGGCAATGGTGGTCATCCAGCAAGATATTCAGAACATCCGGCACGGTACTTTTAAAATAAAGGAACCTTATATAGACCTTTTGGAAAAAATGAATACCGAGGCTGCAAATGAACGGAGAAAGCTGCGAAAGACGATGCAGGATAAAAAAATCCGGGTTGTGACACTGAACAAAAATGATTCCTTTTCATCCTATCTATTCCTTTGCAGGGGACGAGAAGAAAAGCGTAATTACTTTAACCCGGCAATCCGTAAAAAAGTGGAAACAATCATCCAAGAACTTATGCAAAAGGCTCTGCTACCTTATCAGCAGTATGATTCTGCAAATACTTAATACGGTTGTCCAATAAATAGCGGTACTGCGCAGTACGCTGCACCTGATTCAGCATCGAGCCAAATGAAATATCAAGAAGAATGGATTTGTGGTTCTTGAAAATGACCTCTGTCTGCCTGCCCGGTCCCTGCACGACCTGATTAATATGTGAATGGGCAATCCATGAACATTTCGGATTGGTGGGGGAAGTTGTAGGGAAAAAATACATGCCGCTGCCCGGATCAACGGAAATGGGGGCTTTATGTGTAATACCGCAAATACCTTTCGTTCCGTCCTGCCTGCCTCGAAGACTGCTTCCAAAAAACTTGCATGCATTGTCAATAATTTTACTTGGGGAATGGTGGACAGAATATTCTTCCTGTTCTTCCAATATGCGTGTACTGGTACTTCCATTTTCATTCTGCTGTGCGAGAATTGCCATTGTAAGAGGAGTCACTTCATATGATGGAGAATAAAAGTTATCTAACATTATGGTTCATCCTTTCATGTGACATGAAAAGAAAGAGGCATATCTATAATTTACCAATTTAATATAAAAAAGACAATAGAAAATTTGATTTTTCTTAATAATTAACCGAAAATGAAGATAAAGGCAATGAATGAATCATTATTCATTTTATTATAAAACTGTAACAAAAATTCAATTGAAAGCATTTCCCATCATAACAACAAGGGGCTGGGACAAAAGTGTTTTTGAAGAAAAGCCCGAACTAACCAGAAATTATGGTTGGTGCATATAACCTGCTCCGGAAATATACTTGATGCTCGTCGCTTTCCGCGGGCGGCTGGTGAACCTCCCCTCGTGCTCGTCGTCTTGCAAGTGTTTTCGCTGATGCAGCACGCCTCGCAGATTGCAGTTTACTCAGGTAAGTCCTGCTTTGTGCTGGCGCACTACGGGTCTCACCCAGGCCTTTCTTCCCTCAGAAGTCTTCGTATATTTCCTCTGCTCAAGCAGCGTATTGTTCGTCTTTAGAATTGCCCGTTTTAATTATGTCCCAGCCTCTATATCTGTATTAATACAGCAATTTAATAAATTCATCTTTTGGAATTTTACCAAGGTAATGTGGTACGTCAACGTCTGCCAATGCTTCTTCAATTGCTTTTCGTTCGTGGTGCACTCCTGTCAGTGCATGCTCCAGATCACTGATTTCGCCCAATCCGAAAAAGTCTCCGTAAATTTTGCAGTTTTCAATCGTGCCGTTTTTGACATCAAGACGCACGTCGACGAGACCTGCATCAAACTTGTGTGAGGCCTGCACGTTGAATTTAGGTGATTTACCATAATTCCATTCCCATTTTTGATAACGTTCCTCAGAAATCTTGTGAATCTCTTTCCAATCAGCTTCCGTCAGCTCATAGCGTGGAACATCTTTGACATCTTCCACATCGAAAACATGTTTCAGGATCATTTCTTTGAACTCGTCCATCGAAATTTTTTCATCCAGATATTCGGAAATATTGGCAACACGGCTGCGAATCGACTTAATACCTTTCGATTCAATCTTTTCCTTGTTGACGTTCAACGCTGAAACGACGTTTTCAATTTCCGAATCGAGCATTAATGTTCCATGACTGAACATCCGGCCTTTTGTTGAGAACATGGCATTACCGGAAATTTTTCGGCCTTCAACAGCCAAGTCATTTCGGCCTTTCATTTCTGCCGGTACACCTAGTTTGTTCAATGCTTCAACAATAGGCTGGGTGAATTTTTCAAAATCCTGGAAGCTCTCCCCGTCGTCCTTAGTGATAAAACTGAAGTTGAGATTTTGTTCATCATGATAGACCGCACCACCGCCGGACAGGCGACGGACCACTTTGATTCCGTTTTCGTCCACGTATTCGGTATTGATTTCTTCTACTGCGTTCTGATTCCGGCCGATAATGATCGAGGGTTTATTGATATAAAATAATAAATATGTATCTTTTTCCCCGAAATTCTGCAGGATGTACTCCTCTATTGCCAGATTTATAGTCGGATCAGTAATACCCTGATTATCAATGAATTTCATAACACTGCCTCCCCATCAGAATGATTTTCACCACCTTTTAGTCTAAATGAAATGCTGTTAACAATCAAAAATTACGACTTTTTTCCCAAGTCAGACCTTCTTCTGCCAGCTGAATGCTTCCGGAAAAATACTGCCTTGCTTCCTTTACCAGGTCATTATTGTCATGATATTGCGGAAGGTGGCTAAGAATCAGTTCTTTAACGTTTGCTCTGTCAGCAATCATGGCCCCCTCTTTACTTGTCATATGCCCTGCAGCCGAACCATCCTGATCTTCATAAAAATTGCAGTCTGTTATCAGAAGATCTGTGTCTTTGGCAAAATCGTACCATTCTTCCTTAAAAGCGGTATCAGCGGTATAAACGATGGTCGTCTCGCCGTCGGTAATCCGCATGCCATAGCACGGAACAGGATGACTGGTCTTCAAAAAGGTGATGGCAAACGGACCGACTTCCAGTGTCGCATCCGGATCATAGGCAATCCCTTCTGTTTTCTTATGTGTTAATAACTTAAATCCATTCTGATCTTCAGTATGACCATAGATTGGCAGAATGTCGTTGTTTTCATGGATGTATGACTGTACCAGCCATGCATACTGCAGAACACCAATATCTGCTACATGATCGTTATGGTAATGGGACAGAATCACCGCATCCAAATCCATGACATGCTTTTTGTTTTGCAGTTTAGATAAGGAGCCGCTTCCGGCATCAATTAATAATGTGAAATCATCTTTTTCCAGCATATACGCTGAAGTAGCACCACCCGGGGCAGGATACCCGCCCCAAAATCCAATGATCGTTAATTTCATAAATGTCACCTCTAATATTTAAATTTTGTTGTAACACAGTATTGACATTTTGCATACTGTTATAATACAATACACTTACCAACTCAAAGGGGGATGTTAACATGATGGACGTTATCGAGTTTTTCAGAAACCTGCCACGAAAAAAATGCCATAATTGCGGTCACGAGATGTATGAAAAAGCCGACTGTTACGGCAATCTCTGTGACGAATGTGATCATCCTGCTAGATAAAGCGAAACTTCATTCAGCAGAGCGCCTTTCTCTGCTGAATGACAGTGAGACTTATCGGGCATTTATGGACAGTTAGCTGCCGTTCTTTGGCGATTTACTGTCCATTACATGCGGGGAAAAGCGAAACTTCATTCAGCAGAGCGCTTTTCTCTGCTGAATGACAGTGAGACTTATCGGGTATTTATGGACAGTTAGCCGCCGTTCTTTGGCGATTTACTGTCCATTACATGCGGGGAAAAAATAAATGCTTCATCAGTTTGCAGTCAGTACTTATTTTCATTTTAACATCTTTGCCGAGAAGTCCCCTTCAAAATCTGTGATTTAGTAGGGGATGAATCGGTGCCTTATTGTTATAAAAAAACTGAAAAATCCAGTGGACAATGGAACGTATGTTTGCTATGATGAGCGTATAGTGAAAAAACAACTGTAGGGCAAGGTCCTGTCCGATCAGTATAAAACAAAGCCCTTGGAGACGATGTAAGACTCAGTTCATAGAACAAAGCGATCGTCTGTGAACAGGGAAGCTCCATCAAAATCTTTGATTTAGGTGGAGAGGTTCACTGTACAATCCACTTCCTTTCCATTGATACAGCTGTGCATACAGCTGTATTTTTTTCCGGGTTTTAACAAAATATTCGCTTGTAGCGAGTTCTTATCCTAATTATTTTAAAAAAGTATCCGAAAATGATGTTATTTCAGTAAGGTTTATTTTATAATTAATTAGAGAAACGAAATAATTTGGAAAGGAGTATTGTCATGACCACAAACACAAAACGCCTGACGCGGTCTGAAGTATCCAGAGAACAGACATGGGACTTAACGGATTTATTTGCTTCCCACGAAGAATGGGAGGAAGAATTGAGCGCCATCCAGGCAAACGTCAGTGATGTCACCCAATATAAAGGAAGATTGACATCAAGTGCCGAAAATCTGCTAAACGGGCTGAAAGCAAAGGAGAATTTTGAACAGCGGCTGATTCGTGTGGTGACATATGCTAACCTGAAATCGAGCGCTGATGGTTCAGATCCACAAAACCAGGCTGATTCCGCCAAAGTATCATCCGTACTGGCTGCTATCGGTGCCAAATTATCATTCGTTGATAATGAATTGCTGCAATTATCGGACGATGTAATTGAACACTTCATAAGCGAGGAACCGGAATTGAAAACGTACCGGAAAATGCTTGATGATGTATTGGAAAAAAAGCCGTTTACAATGGCACCTGAAATCGAGGAAACGCTCGCAGCACTTGATGAAGTACATAGCGCGCCATTCATGATCTATGAGCGGAGCAAATCATCTGACATGCAGTTTGAACCGATTGGAGATAGCACTGGCAATAAGCTGCCAATGTCAGCCGCGCTTTATGAGGACAGCTATGAATTGTCGCCTGATACAACTATCCGTCGAAAAGCATATGACGCATTCATCAAAACCTTAGATCAATACAAAAACACCTATGCGGCAACATATGCAACCGAAGTGACAAAACAGGTTACGATGTCACGCCTGCGTTCCTATGATTCGGTTACTGATATGTTGCTCCACCCGCAGCAGGTATCCAAGGATATGTATCATAATCAGCTCGATGTCATTCAAAAAGAACTGGCACCGCATATGCGCCGGTTTGCAAAACTGAAAAAGGAAAAACTCGGACTTGATGAGATGCGCTACGCCGATCTGAAAGCACCACTCGATCCGACGTTCAACCCGGCAACAACGTACGAGGAAGCAACCGATATGATTCTTGAGGCACTTCAAGTGATGGGAGCGGCGTATAGTGGCATCATTCAGCAGGGCATTCGCGACCGCTGGGTTGACCGGGCCGACAATGTTGGAAAACAGACCGGAGCATTTTGTGCTTCTCCATATAATGTTCATCCATACATTTTAATGACATGGACGGACACGATGCGGGGAGCGTTTGTTCTGGCGCATGAACTTGGACATGCCGGGCACTTTTATCTTGCCGGTAAAAATCAGTCACTTGTAAACACAAGTCCATCCACTTACTTTGTTGAGGCACCATCAACCTTAAACGAATTACTGCTTGCCGACCATATGATGGCCAAAACCGATGATAAACGGATGAAACGCTGGGTCATCAGCTCGCTTCTCGGAACCTACTATCATAACTTTGTGACACACTTGCTTGAAGGCGAATTTCAGCGCCGTATCTATGCATTGGCTGAAGAAGGAACACCACTGACAGCAACGGTTTTGTCCGAGCAGAAAAAAGAGGCAATTGAAAACTTCTGGGGAGACGCCGTGTCGATCGATGAAGGTGCCGGCCTGACCTGGATGCGACAGCCACACTACTATATGGGCCTATATCCATATACGTATTCAGCCGGTCTGACGATTTCGACGGCTATGGCGCGAATGATTCGCGAAGAAGGGCAGCCAGCTGTCGACCGCTGGTTATCCGTGTTAGAGGCCGGCGGAACGATGAAACCACTGGATCTGGCGCGGAAAGCCGGTGTGGACATGTCAAAGCCCGATGCTATCAAAGAAGCCGTTGCCTATGTCGGCAGTCTGGTTGATGAATTGGAAAAGAGCTACGCATAAATGAGAGAGACTGGGACATAACAAAAATGACCAACACTAAAGGTGAACAATAAGTTGCCTTAGCGGAGGAAATATACGGAGACTCCTGCGGGATGAGAGGCATAGGTGAGACCCCGCAGTGCGGCAGCAATCTTTTCTGCGAGGAG
>NZ_DATGTI010000110.1:0-7436 GCF_035301925.1 Lentibacillus sp.
CATGTTGACGCTCCCGGGATCATGTTTGTCCTCTCGGGAACATATTTCCTATCAGCGCATGTCGCAACTTTTCCTCTCATATTCCCCTCTTCTTCTTTAAATAACTTTTCATACATATTTTCCCAAAATTTATTAACTCTCATAAAAGGATTTTTTAGATTTATATGGAATTAGTAGGGTAAGGATTGAGGTGATCATATGTATACGGTTATTTATTTCTATCGTGTCAAACAGGAAAAAGTAGGATCTTTTATCGGTATTAACAATCGGGCAAGTGAAATTTATATGTCCTATGGCGCTCTGGAGGAGAAAACCTATCAAGCTGAAAATCTTCATGGTAAGAACGAATTTAAAGGACTGCTTGACGTTATTCAAAAGGAAGAAAACGAAGATATTTTTCTTGGTCAGTCTGTATTTCGGAATAAATCACATTATGATGATGTTATGAAGCAAGTAAATGACAATCCCGAAATCAAACAGCTTTTCAATGAAATGTCTGACACGATCGATCTATCAAAAGTTATTACCGCAACCTTTTCCACAGATGATTAAAAATGTGTTTACATATTTTTCAGAATACTATATAATAATATTAATCATGCTGAAGCGCTTCCACGCTATGGCGCATGATGAACCACAAACGACAATAAAAAACTGCCTAATCTGTTTTCAGTTCAACGCCAGTTCTGATACAACAGATGAAAGCCAGTTCAAATTGACTTGCAGATAACTGTGGTCTTTTTGGAGTGGCTTATTTTGCATTCAGAGGTTGTTCAAGAAAGGAGTGAGGAAATGGCTGGAGCACTTGAAAACATCAAAATTCTTGATCTCTCGCGTGTGCTTGCCGGGCCGTATTGCACGATGATCCTTGGCGACCTTGGTGCCGAGGTCATCAAAGTGGAAGCACCGGGCGGGAGTGATGAAACACGCAAATGGGGGCCGCCGTTTCAAAACGGTGTCAGCGCATATTACCTCTGTGCCAACCGGAATAAAAAAAGTATCACGCTAGACCTAAAGTCAGAGAAAGGTCATGAAGCGATTAAGGAACTTGTCCGTGAAAGTGACGTCATCATCAATAATTTTAAAACCGGCACCATGCAACGGCTTGGACTTGATTATGAAACATTGGCCGACATCAACCCAGGAATTGTTTACTGCTCGATTACGGGGTTTGGTGAAACAGGCCCATATAAGGATATGCCGGGCTATGATTTTATCATCCAGGCGATGAGCGGCTTGATGAGCATCACCGGTGACAGCGAATCAGGACCGAAAAAAGTCGGCGTAGCCATTACGGATATTCTGACCGGCCTGTATGCGTGCATTGGCATCCAGGGAGCACTGCTTGAACGGACCCAGTCAGGCAAAGGTCAAAAACTTGACCTGTCCCTGTATGATTCAGCCGTCAGCGCGCTTGTCAATGTCGGCAGCAATTATTTAATGGCTGGAAAAATACCAGAAGCCTTGGGCAACCAGCACGCCAACATCGTCCCATATCAGACTTTTGACACAAAGGACGGACAAATGGTGATTGCTGTTGGAAATGATCATCAGTTCCAGCGATTATGCAACATTTTGGAAAAACCGGAATATGCATCAGATGAACGGTTCCGGACCAATCCGGATCGTGTCGCCAGCCGGGATGACTTAATCCCACTGCTGCAAAAGGCCTTTGTGACGAAATCCACCGCATACTGGCAGGAAAAATGTCACGAAAACAACATACCATGCGGACCGATTCAGACGATTGATGAGGTGGCAAATGACCCACAGCTGAACGAGCGGAACATGTTCGTTGATGCCAGCCATCCGACAGCAGGTGATATTCGGATGATCGGCAGCCCGTTGAAATTTTCGCGGACACCGGCCAATGTCAGACGCCACCCGCCGGATGCCGGTGAACATACGAATGACATCCTGGAACAATTAGGGCTGACTCAATCAAACAATTAGGAGATGATCAGATGGATTTTAATTTTTCAGAAGAACAGAATATGCTGCGCAGTACTGTCAGAAGCTTTGTTGACAAAGAAATCATGCCATATATTGCCGAATGGGACCGGGAAGGACAATTCGATCCGTCCATCATGAAACGGCTTGCCGACCTCGGCCTGATGGGCGTCTGCATCCCGGAAGAATACGGCGGCAGCGGCATGGATTACAACTCGCTCGCAATTGTCTGTGAAGAGCTTGAACGCGGAGATACGGCATTCCGGACAGCCGTTTCGGTGCACACAGGCCTGAACAGCATGACACTTTTGCAATGGGGTACTGAAGAACAAAAACAGAAATATCTCATTCCTCAGGCCAAAGGTGAAAAAGTCGGTGCTTATGGCCTGACAGAGCCTGGTGCTGGATCAGACGTTGCTTCATTGCAAGCAACCGCTGTCAAAGACGGTGATCATTACATCCTAAACGGTTCGAAAGCGTGGATTTCACTCTGTGATACGGCCGATCACTTTATCGTTTTTGCTTACACTGACAAAGAAAAACGCCACAAAGGCATTTCAGCTTTTATCATTGAGCGTGAGTGGGAAGGATTTGACTCGAAAGCAACGAAAGGAAAACTGGGCATCCGCTCCGGCAATACCGGAGAGATCTTTTTCGATAACATGAAAGTACCGAAAAAAAACCTGCTCGGTGAAGAAGGTGAAGGGTTCAAAATCGCCATGTCGGCACTGGATAACGGACGTTTCACCGTGGCCGCAGGTGCTGTCGGGCAGATCAGGGCTGCCTTGGAAGCAAGTGTCAACTATGCCAATGAACGCGAAACATTTGGCAAGGTTATTGGCAAGCATCAGCTTGTTCAGCGCATGATTGCCAATATGAAAGCTGGACTGGAAATGAGCAGTCTGCTTGTTTACCGTGCCGGTGAGCTAAAAAATGCCGGAAAGCGTAATACAGAAGAAACGTCAATGGCCAAATGGCAGGCGTGCGATTTTGCCAATAAAGCAGCTGATGATGCCGTCCAGATTCACGGGGCTTACGGCTACTCGGATGAATACCCGGTCGAGCGTTATTTGCGTAACTCGAAAGCACCAGTGATTTACGAAGGAACGCGTGAAGTACACACGATCATGCAGGCTGAATATGCATTAGGCTACCGCGAAGATAAACCACTGAACAAAATGCTGCCGGCATGGGAAGGAAACCAGGTTAAAATATAAGGAGGTTTTGTTATGAAGCTGAAAAGCAAAACAAACAGCATTTTCATTGACGGAAAATGGCATGATACGGAAGGCCAGAAAACTGACATCGTTTATAATCCAGCAACCTTAGAGCCAATCACAGAAGTTGCCTATGGCGGAAAAACGGAAACCGAGGAAGCAATTGCAGCAGCAACCCGGGCATTCAAAACGTGGAGCGGGATGACCGGCCGTGAGCGGTCACGGATTTTGTACAAAGCGCATGAGCTGATGCTTGAGGATGCCGATCGTCTCGGGGAAATTTTGACGACTGAGCAGGGTAAACCGCTGAAGGAAGCTGTGGGCGAAGTTAAAGGTGCTGCCAACTTTTTGCTTTGGTATGCCGAGGAAGCAAGCAGGACATATGGCGAATGGATCCCGTCTTCCATTAAATCCAAACGGCTGCTCGTTATCCCGCAGCCGGTCGGTGTGGTCGGTGCGATTACACCATGGAACTTTCCATCATCCATGATCACCCGCAAAATCGCACCGGCTCTGGCTGCAGGCTGTACCGTTGTATTGAAACCGGCACCGGAAACACCGCTGTCAGCGATTGAAATCGTCAAAATCCTGGAAAAAGCCGGCATGCCTAATGGGGTCGTGAACTTAGTGACCGGTGATGCGGAGGCAATCGGTAATACAATGCTGGAAAATAAAGCGGTCCGCCTGATGACATTTACCGGTTCCACTGCAGTTGGCAAATACTTGATGCGTGAAAGTGCCAATCACGTGAAAAAATTATCACTCGAACTTGGCGGGCACGCACCGATTGTTGTGTTTGACGATGCCGATATTGACAAAGCCGTGTCATTGGCACTCGCCAGCAAATTCCGGAATAATGGTCAGACATGTATTTGCGCCAACCGTGTTTACGTGCATGAATCGATTAAGGGTGCTTTCAATGAAAAATTGACCGAAAAAGCGGGGCAGCTGAAAATTGGGGATGGCATTGAGGAAGGTGTCAAACTTGGTCCGCTGATTAACAGGCAGGCAATGGAGAAAGTCCAGAAACATCTTGATGATGCCGTCAGCAATGGCGCGGAAGTCGTCTGTGGCGGTGATAAATGGCAAGGTAGGATGAACGGTTATTTCTATCAGCCTACTGTTCTATCAAACGTCACCGATGACATGCTCGTCATGAACGAGGAAACATTCGGTCCACTCATGCCAGTGCAGTCTTTCAGTGATGAAGATGCCGTGATCGAGAAAGCGAATGATACCGACTATGGTCTCGCAGCCTATATCTTTACTGAAACAACCAGCCGCGCGGTCCGAGTATCGGAAAAACTCGACTATGGTATCGTCGGTGTCAATGACGTCTTCCCCGCTGTTGCCGAAGCACCGTTCGGCGGCATCAAGCAGTCAGGTGTCGGCAAGGAAGGCGGATACCATGGCATGGACGAATTTTTAGAGATGAAGTATGTTTCGATGGGTATTGACAGTTAAACAAATAAATTGATTAAAAACGGATAGTCGCATTTCCTGCTGGGGAATACGGCTATCCGTTTAATTTGGTATAACTTTGAAATTGACGCTGTAGATTAAGGTGGATTCGCTGTAGATTCCAGCGGGCCGCTATTGATGGTGGCAACATCGCTATCGCTATAGATGACTAAAACGTATGTAACTACAAACAACTTGTTTAAACCTATCCAGCACCATGACCTTCCCGATAATGCTCATACTGCCGATACAAATCATGCAACGCTGAAACAAGCGCATTGCCGGCTTTTCCCAAATAATGCTCTTTCATCGTTTCAGCGGGACCATCAATCCCATCCTGCAGACTGTGTCCCCTCAAAAGGTGATGGACAAAATTCCTGCCGTGTTCAGTTGCCAAAGTGCAGTTGGCGGCAACAATCACACCATATTTCTTATCGATTTCCGCCGTTATAGTAAGTGTTTCATAGATACTCTTTGCCGCCATTCCGGATGGCAATCTGGCATGTCCGGCGATAAATACCGTATTCATCAAAGATCATCCCTTCCACCTTAAAAATCCGGGCCACGGTACCCGAGTTTTCTGGAAATCGCTTCAGCCGTTGCTTTTGTCTTTTCTTTCAATTCCTGCAAATTTTCTCCTTCAAAATGACTGGACAGCCCACTTACTGCCAGCGCGGCAACAACCTGATTGCTATAATCATAGATAGGATACGAAATGCCTGTTGTGTCAGCATCCTGTTCACCGATGCTGTAGGCGTAACCTTCTTCATTAATCGCCTGCAGTTCCTGAAGCAACGCCTTTTTATCTATCGTACCGTGATTGACGGGATGATGCAATTCGAATTTCTCTAAAATAGTTTCCTGCCGTTCAAGCGGCATATGAGCCAGCAGCAATTTCGGACCGGACCCCAGATAAAGTGGTGAGCTTTTGCCGATTCTCGTATTCAGCCTCAGTGCCCTTGAACTGTCTACCTTCTCAATATATGTGGCTTCATCCTGATTGACGATAACCAAGTGAATGACCTCATTAATATCACCAGCCAGCTTCTGCATGTCAGGCAGAGCAATTCTCCGTATCTCCAGTTGATCGGATACGATTTGTCCAAGCTCCAGCAGTTTCAGACCCAGCCGGTACTTACTGTCATGCTCGTTCTCTTTTGTTTTATATAAAAAATTTCCGGATTCAAGTGCTGACAACAGTCGATAAGCGGTCGGCTTCGGGATTCCGGCTTGATTGGCAATTTCTTTTAATGTCAATTCAGGTGCCTCAACTGAAAAATAGTTCAGCAATTTTAGTGCTTTGATTACACTTTGGTTCATAGCGAAAACTCCTTGCAATCTTTTTTGAATAACTGAAGCCCAGACTCGTCTTATAGCGATTGCCGAATTTTTTCTTGAAGGTCACCACCATATACACTTTCTGCCGTTGTAAAAAATAAGGCTGCCATACGAAAGAGAGCAGCCCCGTTAATAACCGATCAATTGGTGACATGTGCTTTTGCTGCACTCGTTGATTCATAAATGTTCACACTGCGTTTAGCCATTTCCTCGATGTATTGATCACCTGGCACAATTTGCTCAGGCGGATAAACCCCCCGTTTTGTGATGGTTCCATTTGCAATCATCTGGGCAACAACGGAAATCGTGTTGGCGGTTGCACGGGCCATAGCTGTAACATTATGTTTCCTGTCTTTGTATGTCGACATTTCGAATACGTGGGTCTCCTGCTGCCCACCTTTATTCCCGCCTACTTTTACCCTGAGCAGCACGACATCATCTTTGTCACCAAGGTCGACAATCGGATCCAGCACTTTGAGCAGTACTTCCCTTGGATTGACCTCCTGTCCGTTGACATCAACCGTATAATCCATCCGGGTTAAATTCAAGTCGACAAGCAGCTTAAATTTCTCCGCATGACCAGGATATCGGATTGTTTTATATTCCAGTGTCTTCAAATGCGGATATGAAATGGACAATGTCGATGTCCCGCCTGATGTGTGGAATGCTTCAAGCGGCCCGAATTTTTCAAAATGAACACGTTCAACTTCACTTAAAGATTCGATTTCCTGCTTGATACCGTCACGGATAATTAGTGCCGGATCGGTATAATGGTCAAAAACGCCTTCCATTGAGAAAACATGGTTGTATTCAAATGGCGGCTCAGGATTGACCGGGATCCCGCCGACATACAATTTAATTTCTTCCAGTTCATCGAGCTTGCCTGCTCCATGACCGGATAAAATATTGATCATGCCCGGTGCAACACCCAAATCAGGGATTAATGTAACGCCGGCAGCCTTGGCCTCCTCTTTCAGCTCGAGCACTTTATCGGTAATATGACCAATATGTCCGCCTAAATCGACCGAATTGACGCCAACCTTAATGGCTGTCTTGGCAACGATTTCATTAAATGTGTAAAATAAAGCATTAATGACCACATCGAACTGCCGCATATAATTGGCCAGCTCCTGCTCATCTTTGGCATTGACCTGATAGGCAGTGAGTTTTGGGGAATTCAACTGATCAACAACCTTTTGCGCGATGTCAATGTCGATATCGGCAAGGCCGACTGCTGTCACTCCCTCACTTGAAACTAAATCCCTCGCTGCTTCCTTTCCCATTAGTCCAGATCCCAGTACACCTATTTTCATGCTATTCACTCCCTGTCAAATTTCCATCTGTCTGTAAGATTGTCCCTTTGTCTCCCGTATTTCCGACTCGTCTTTTTCATCATAAAAGTCGTCTTGGCTGCTCGCTCATCTTATTCCGTATCAATCTGTGCACGCTGGAGCTTGCCGCTGTAATCAA
>NZ_DATGTI010000111.1:0-18671 GCF_035301925.1 Lentibacillus sp.
CAGGGTGTTGGCCATTTCTCTTAAAATGGTCAGACCGCCTTTCACTTGTGACAATCCGATCACCTCTTAACATGTTGAAATCATATGTTGAATCATAGTTTCTTTCAGTTGTTTGTTTTCCATTAGAAAGGCGCCAATGATTGAACCGCCTGCCGGATTCATTTCAGGTGTGATGATCCTTAATTGCCCATCATCTCGCAATTCAGCTTGAAGCAGTGCCGGTAAAATCTCTTTATCGGTAAACACACCGCCGCATAAAATGGTACTTACACTTTGCTCAGGGCTGAAAAGTTTAAATTTTAAAGTCCGAATACTGCAGCTCATTTCCTGAACAGCCTTTGTCAGGATATCCGTTGCCGCTTGATCCCCATGTTTGTAAGCAGAAAAAACAAGTCTAGTAACCGGAGAGATTTCACCTTTAGGGGATCGAGAAGCGTAAATATGCTGAATGAGGTCATACGGGCTTTTAATTTGAAAATGATCGCGGACCATATCGAGCAGCATTGTGTCTCTGCCGCGCCCATCAAATGCCTTTAAAGCCGTAATCATACCTTCTCTGCCGATATCATAACCGCTTCCTTCATCTCCAAATAAATAACCCCATCCGCCAGTTCGATCGCGCTTCCCTTCATCATTGATGCCGAAAGTGATTGAGCCTGTGCCTGATATCTGAACAATTCCTGGGCCGCCGTATGTTCCGGAATACAGCGCGTTCACCGTATCAGGTTCAACTTTTACTTTTGAATCACGATGCACGAGCTGGTGCAGAAGTTTCGTCAGCATCCTGACTGCCCTGTCATTGCCTGCTCCTGAAATGCCGGCAAACAAACTGGTGATTTGTTCAAGCCCGATGCCGCTTTGTTTTGCCAAATCCTGCATTAACCAGGACAATGTCTGAAACAATTCTTGCTTCTGCACCACATTCGGATTGACAGGACCCGCTGCTGCTTTGGCTAAAATTTTGCCATCTTCACTTGCTATAGCTGCGATTGTCTTCGTTCCACCGCCATCAATTCCGACAACATAGCCCATTAGTTCCCCATCCTTCACCAATATGTCTATCCTAATCTTATATAACTTGAAATATTTTAACAAGTTTTTCTGAAATAATATTTCATTTTGGAATCTGAAGAATGCTTTTGTTCTCCTTTTTCATATGAAAAAACGAAATTTGTATCGTTGCTGTTCAAAAATTTAAATATGATGTTTAATCATCTCACAATCGGGAAACACTATAATGTAACGCTTTTCAATACCCCCCTCTTTTAATAATAGAAATGGCTTGCCGCCAAAATTTGGCGGCGAGCCTTTTGCGTTGCAGCAGACGTCAAAGCGACCCATCAATCCATTTCACGTCTTCTATTGTTTTCCATCATTTTGCAAAATCTATCCGCAAAGTGCCGGCACCTGTCTGCATCTTCTTCATCAGGGTACAAGTCAACAACCAGCCATTCAGGGACGAGTTTTGCTTGTTTTTCTGCCAGACGGTCTCCCATTGTGTTAGCGGCACCGCCGAACGTATCGTACACGAAATCACCGGAGCCAAACACCCCGGCAGGCAGTCCATCGATATCCACTTCATCCAATTCTTCATAGAAATCTTCCACTTCAAAGGGCAATGCCCCATCATCCTCTGAATACGTTCCGACAAGCAGACCGTCGTATTCGGCAAGCTCTGCTGCATCTACTGGATCCATTTCAAACGTTTTGGTCACGACACGATGACCATGCTTTTCCACTGCATCCCTGATAATCTCGGCTACTGCTTCCGTATTGCCTGTCATGCTGGCATAAAGCATTAACACGTTTCCCATCGTACATCCCTCGCGCATCCTATAAAAGTATCTGACTTTACTTTAATGATGCAGATAAGACTTTTCAATGATTCAGGAGTATGTAAAGGATCATCGTTCAGTGGTTGTGACAGAAATGTGCCAGTTAAATAGTCTTGAGATTTAAGCACCTGTACATCCCTTTTCATCCTGTTATCTAAAAAAACGGCATATCATCATGCATCATATCCACCACTTGACGGATTAACGGCAAATCATTTTCCACTTCCACATTCACGTCCACCTTTTCCATAAGCGGAGAAAGAACACGTGCTGTTTGTTGATTGACCATGACATTTTCCGGGATACCTTTCAGTGTCTCAATCAATTTTAAAAATTCATTCTGCAACACGGCAAAATCCGAACTATCTGTCAGCAGGTTATAATAAACAGCCGTGCCCTGAGCCCGGTCAACTGCCAATACCAATAATGGAAAAACCGGACGTTCACCTGGCTCATTTTGAACAGGCATGTCCATATATTCCATGGAAAATTCAATCGTTACCGCTAATGTGGTTTTTAATTTCTCAATCCGTTTCAATTCAAATTCCGAAACATTGAGTGGAACTTCAGATTTCTCAACATTATTTTCGCCCTTTTCCAAACCAATGACCTGATTATCAAATTCACTATTGCCATTTGCTTTGCGGGGTATTTTAACAAGGATTTGCTCGTCCAACAGCAAATCCGGCATTTCCAAGCCTTCCGTTAATTCCTGATAAACCTCCATCGTACGCTCAATGCCTAAGAGCATCAGCCTTGCCTCTTCATCATCCATAAGCCATGGATAAAAGCCCGGTTTATAGCTTGTGAACGAAGGCCAGCTTTTACGCCCGCGAAATGGAATATCATATGACTTCACTAACCTATAATCGTCCTTTTCCAAATCCTCCCGATCCTCAAAACTCAGAAGTAAACTGCGCTGACTGACAATGAAATCGAAATTAGGCGGCATATCTGACAGTGAGCCCATTAAAGAAGTGTATCCCTCATCGCCTATGTATACGGCCAAACCAAACACTTCGCCGCCTCCACCGAGGACGGAGCAATATATCCATTCCTTTGTGACAGGATCCTCAACCGCAAAAATATGCCCATCAAACATCATATCCCAAGGCTTCAGCTTCAGAAATTCCTTGGTTTTCAAAAAGAGGTCATGCCAAATATCTTTTTCTGGCGCCGTCTGTTCATAAGAGGTCAGCATATCTTTCAATTGCAAACGTATTTCCTGATTAATATCTTTAACCAGTTGTTTGCTGTCGGGAAAAGCCAGATCAACCTCGCCCATTAAGACTTCTCCCCTCGTATCCTCTTCAGGTGCAGCGTTTTTCGCACCAATACAGCGAGGATAGTTCACACCTTCTTCAGGTTCCATTTGTTTGCTTAAGACAATTTCATGATGCCAGTCATCACCAAAATCGTATACATACGTTATTTTATCTTTAGACATTTTAAACCAGTCGGCTAACATTTCTTGATGCTCGTTGTATGATACTTGACCGCCGAAGAGATCAGTAAAGCCGTCGTTATTTTCACCTGTAATTTCCAGATCGTCGGCACGCTTGCCATTTATTTTATTCGTAAAAAAACTGTGCAAATGATTATTATCCCAGTCAAAGACAACCTGTAAAATGCGATGCAAATGATAGAACGTTGTATTTTCATTCAATTGTATTTTTCGCCATACAGGGATACCGACATGCTTCAACGTCACTTTCAGTTCATAAATCATAGCCTCACCCCTTTTTTTGTATAGTGTAGCACATAATTGAACTTTGCCTCATCTTGTCAGCCATATCCAATGTCCGGCATAGCCTGTGCTTCACTTTCACACAAAAAATCAGCTTATAAGTCAATCTGTTTAATGACTTTGGCTGGGTTGCCTCCAACGACAACATTATCCGGTACGTCTTTAGTAACGACTGAACCTGATGCGATGACAACATTATTTCCTGCGTTTACACCTGAGTTTATTATTGAACCCCCGCCAATCCACACACTGTCTCCAAAAGTAATAGGCTTTGCGTATTCTTTACCGGTATTGCGTTCGGTTGGATTAAGTGGATGTGTTGCCGTGTAGATTTGCACATTAGGGCCAAGCATACAATTATTTCCGAATCGTACTTCACAAACATCTAAAATGATACAGTCGAAGTTTGCAAAAAAGTTTTCTCCAACGTGTGTGTTATAACCATAATCAAACCGAATATTTGGTTCCATATATACGGTTTCTCCAGTTGAACCGAGCAACTCCTTTAACAATATTGAACGCTTTTCCACTTCAGTTTCTAACGTTTGATTATATAGTCTGACTTTTCGTCTCGCTTCCTCACGTTCCTTTATTAATACCGGGTCATCAGGGTTGTACATCTCCCCGGCCAGCATCTTCTCTTTTTCTGTTCTCATATGTACATCACCTTTTTGAATGTAATCAGATTGCGTAAAAAACAGTCCGTTTTGGCTTTTTTTCAATCTATACCAAAACGAACTACTTATTGTCTTATGGTGTTTTTCTTTCACTGACCGAGTTCCGGTAAATCATTTCATGCGGGACGATAATTTGCTTGGCTGTATCCAGCTTATCGACAGTTTTTTCAATTAAAGCATTTGCCGCCCGTGCCCCAAGGTCATGTATAGAGACATCAACTGTCGTAAGCGCAGGGGTTGTGATTTCAGACAAATAAATATTGTTAAAACTGACAAGAGACATATCTTCCGGGACTGAAATCCCGCTTTCCTTCAATGTGCTCAATACACCAAGGCTCATTAAGTCATCACTGACAACAAGGCCAGTCGGCAGTATATTCAGCGAAAGCAGCAATTCAACCGCTTCACGGCCGCCGGATTTCAGAAACTCTGTATGAATTTTATAATTCTCATATTTTGTCAAACCGGCCTCTTCTATCGCTGATTCATACCCGGATTCACGATCTTTCGTCACAAATAAATCTTTCGAACCGCCGATAAAGGCTATTTTGTCATGACCCATGTTGATGAGGTATTCTGTAATTTCCTTGCCTGCCAAAAAATTATCGTTGTCAACATATGTTATTTCACGATCATGGTCAGAGGGTTTACCAACCATGACAAAGGGGAAGTTTTTCTCATGCAAAAATGATGCAACAGGATCACCCTGCCTGGAATAAAGCAGAATAATACCATCTACATAGCTGCCATAAACCATTCGTTCCACTTCATCGTAGATTTCAGTTTGTGTATTCCCGCTTGAAAGGACAAGTGAATATTGCACATCGTGAGTGACCGATCCAATACCACGCAAGACTTCCGGAAAAAACGGATTCTGCAATGCTTTGTCGGCTGGAGACGGCATCACGACTCCAATGGCTTTTGTCGATTTCACTGCAAGGTTGCGTGCATTGACATTTGGGTGGTAGCCTAACTCTTTCATTGCTTTTCTCACTCTGTCTTTCGTATCCGGACTGATCCTCGAATTATCCGCAATGACACGGGATACCGTAGAGGGAGCCACGCCTGTCGCTTTTGCTACATCTTTGATTGTTACCAACTGTTTCTCACCCTCTACACGTTTTTTATTATTGTACTAAAGATACTGTCTGTTTTCCATCTGCTTCCAGCATAACTTTTTGATCAGCTTCCATGCCGTGAACACGAACCTGAATATTCTCATACAAAGGAGTAAAGCTGCCATGCTGATCCTTCACAGTCACAGTTATATAATCTTCAGATGATTGAATCTCAAATTCCATAGCCAGAAACTCATTCTGCTCGTAAGCAAATGTTTCACCATCATCATCATAGTACGTAAAAGTGTACGTTTGACCTTGTGAACCGGCATATACATCCATATAAATGTTTTTCATTGTTTTATCATTATTCGAAACCTGATCTGTCTGCATAACAGCTGTACCTTTCTTAACAAAAATAGGCATATGGTCAAGTTCAGCGTGGATCAAATGTGTCTTTCCGCCGTTAAACGTCTCACCTGTGGAATATTCCACCCATTCACCGGAAGGAAGATAGACTGCCCTGTCTGTGACAGAGGGCGATAATATTGGTGCAATGATGACATTGTCACCTATCATAAACTGGTCATTCAGGTCATATGTCTTTGGATCATTCGGGTATTCCATGAATAGCGGACGCATAACCGGAAGACCTTCCTTGCTTGCGATGTAAAATAATGTATAAAGCTGCGGCATCCACCGATAACGCATTTGAATATATTTCCGTAAAATCGATTCATATGCACTGAACTGCCATGGTTCCTGGTAACGTGTGCTAATTGCTGAATGATTACGGAAATAAGGCGTGAACGCACCAACCTGTGTCCAGCGTACCAGTAGTTCTCCTTTTGTGTCATGTGCAAATCCGCCAACATCCGGACCGGCAAACGCGACCCCTGACAGCCCCAGATTCATAACCATTGGGAGAGCCATTTGCAAGTGCTCCCAGAAACTGCGATTATCACCGGTCCAAACGGAAGCATACCGTTGTATACCGGCATATCCCGCTCTCGTCAGCAGAAACGGACGCTTGCCTTTAAGCTGCTGTTTCATGCTTTCATACGTCACTTGGCTCATAAGCAGGCCATAAATGTTGTGCAGTTCACGGTGTGTCTTCGGATCTCCGTCGTTTTGATGCATAACCCGTGTATCCATCGTTTTCGTTTCATTAAAAACAGCCGGTTCGTTCATATCATTCCAGATGCCTTCGATTCCAATATTTGAGTAAAATTCGTGCTTATCAGCCCACCATTGACGGGCTTCTTCATCTGTAAAGTCCGGAAATGCACTGTTGCCCGGCCAAACTTCCCCAAAGTAAACATCGCCTTCGATGTATTTACAAAAATGATCTTGACGAATTCCTTCAAGATATATTGGATACTCCACATCTTTTTTAACGCCTGGATTAACAATCGGAACGACCCTTATTCCTATTGATTTTAAATCCTTTATCAGCTTTGCAGGATTCGGAAATTTTTCCTTATCAAATGTGAAAACACGATAACCATTCATATAGTGGATATCCAAGTGAATGGCATCCAGCGGTATATCCCGTTCTATAAAGTTTTGTGCTATCTCACGCACCTTTTCTTCCGATTCATAACTATAACGTGATTGATGGTAACCGATGGCCCACTTTGGCGGAAGCGGCATTCTTCCTGTCAAATGTGTATACTTTCTTAGAACTGATTTTGGATCAGGACCCGCCATAACATAGTAGTCAAGCTGACCGCCTTCCGCTTCAAATGAATACATATCATCATGTGTCTTCATGTCAAATACCATCCGGAAAGTATTATCAAAAAACACACCATAAACAAGCCCATCACGCAACGTCATGAAAAAGGGTATCGATTCATAGAGCGGATCCGTTTCTGGATTATGGGGTGCATAAACATCTGTATTCCACATCTCATATTTATCGCCCCGTTTGTTAAGGTGGCCTGACTTTTCACCAAAACCATAAAAATGATCGTTTTCACCCATTTTTTTAAAGGCAATGACTTCACCATTCTCCCGGCTTGCCATCCCGCGTTCGCCTTCTTCAAGTAAAATATTGCCATCAAGATCCTTTATGGTGATACGAAACGGCGACTTCCGGATTTCTGCCCTCAGCCCTTTGGTATTCAGAACCAAACCCTCTGCTGAATCAATTTCTGTCACATCAACTTCCTCTGGTTTAGTCACAACAGCATAAGAAGTATCTGTGGTCGGCTCATTGTTCTGATTCATGACAATCCTTACGATCGATGATGTATGGAACAGCACTTTCACATATCCGTTATCACATTCAAATAAATAGCCTTCTTCTGATTTCTTAACGGATGTTACACTGCCTATATCGTAATAGTTAACTTTTTCTGATTTATTTTCATTGCCCGGATGTATGGCAAAACTTGTGTCTTCAAGCATTATGTTATTCCTCCTACTTGTCAAATTACAGCGTTTTAACCTTTAGATCCGCCCGCAGTTAAACCGGAAATAAGATAACGCTGCAAGAATAAATAGATAGCTGCGATCGGTACTGCGACCAATATCGAACCTGCCGCAAACCGCGTAAAGTTATTGGAAAACTGATCATTAATAAAATTAAAAAGGCCGACTGCCAATGTATAGTTCTCTTCGCTTGTCAATACGATTGAAGGAAGCAGAAAATCAAACATCGGCATCATAAAATTAAACAATGCTACCACAGCAAGAATCGGCTTTGCCAAAGGCAGCATAATACTCCAGAACACCCTTAAATGCCCGGCTCCGTCAATTCTTGCCGCCTGATCCAATTCACGCGGGATCGTATCAAAATAACCTTTTACAAGCCATGCATTAAACGGAATCTGTCCGCCAAGGTAAATCAGGATTAGCCCTGTCAGCGTGTCCAGCAGTCCAATAATATTCAAGAAAATATATAACGCCACCATCGCCATCATGACGGGAAACATTTGCAGCAGCAGAAATATATATAAGCCATTCTTTCTGCCGACAAACTGGTATCTCGAGAATGCATAGGCTACAAAAGAAGTAATGACAACACTCCCTGCAGCAACAACTGTTGAAACGATCAGTGAATTTTTATACCAAATTAGGTAGTCGCTCTCCGCACTGAAAAGCCATTTATAATGTTCTATTGAGAAATTTTCCGGAATAAGGGACGATGAATACAAACTGCTCCCTTGATTGAAAGACATACCAACGGTCCAGATTAAGGGATAGAATATAATAATCGAAATAACGGCAATCACCAGGTATATAGCTGTCACTTCAATTTTTGATTTCGTTTTCTGATTCATTATATTTCACCCTCTTCCTTAAATGATCGCGTCTGTCTGAATTGATAAAAAGCAAACCCCGATATGAGAAGTCCCATGATGATGGAAATGACGGCAGCCATCGCGTAATTGTTCGTATCAAACGTCAATTTATATACCCAGGAAATCAATATATCCGTTCCGCCTGCATTTTGTCCCCTTACCGGCGGACCACCCTCGTTGAACAGGTATATAATATTGAAGTTGTTAAAATTTTGCGCGTACTGCATAATCAGCAATGGTGCTGTAGCAAACATGACATGCGGAAATGTAATATGCCGGAATTTCTGTAAGCGTGAACCGCCATCAACATCCGCTGCCTCATACCAATCTTTTGAAATGCTCTGCAGAACACCTGTAAATAGCGCAAATACAAATGGGAATCCCAGCCATGTCTGTATCATAATAATGGCAATTCTGGCGTAAAACGGATCGCTCAGCCAAGGAAGCCCATCACCGCCAATCAGCGGAATGATAATATCTCTGTTAATAGCGCCGAACTCATCATTAAACATTGCTGCAAATATTAAAATGGTTACAAATGCAGGGACAGCCCACGGCAGAATCAGAATAGTCCGGATGAGCTTCTTGAATTTGATTCTTGGATCATTCACCATGACTGCCAAAAAAAGACCGACACCAATTTGTAAAGTGGTTGCTACGACTGTCCAAACAATCGTCCAGGCAAAAACACTGATAAAAGTGTCTTTCCACATATCAACTGATATCAGATTTTTAAAGTTTTCAAATCCTACCCAGTCAACTAAATGTCTTGGCGGTGAATTAAACAAATTATAGTTTGTGAACGCAAGAAGGACTGAGAAAATCAGCGGGAAGATAACCACGAAAACCATGAGAAGCAATCCCGGCAGTGTCATTAAATACGGAAAAGCGGTATCATACACAGTCCGCATTGTTTCTTTAAAAGGCAGCGGTTTCCATCCATCACGGATTTTCATCGCCTGTTTGCGTGCATCCAGCACGTTAAAGACGTATAAGGTTCCCAAGATAATCAACGCAATCAGTGAAAGAACACCAAAAACCAGAAGCCGGATGGAATGGTCGGTTCCGGGGATTGTCCCCAGCGTCCGCAGACCCCACAAACCGTAATTAAGCCAAGGCAATACCGTAATCAGAAAGGATGTTTCAATGATAATGAAAATAACACCTTTCAGATACCGGCGGTTATATAATTGACCAAACCCGGCAAAAACAATTGATAGTAGCATAGCTAAAGTTGGATTATGTTTTCCGGCTAGCTTTGTTCTAACTGATGAAGACAATATCAGCACCCCCTTAATTCATGAAGGGGAGAGAGCGGGCTCTCCCCCCAAAGTTATTCTCCTTGTCCGCTCGCTTCTATATTTGTTTTAATCTGTTTAACTGCTTCGTCCAATACCGGTTTCGGATCTTCACCTTCAGCAAGGAATTGCAGCGCATTGTTAAATGGCTCCCATACTTGCTGCATTGCCGGTGTACTTGGCATTGGCACACCATGTTCAATCTGGTCGGCAAATGCTGAATAAATCGGATCTTCAATAGATTCAAGTGCTTCTTTGTTTGGAGGCAGTTCGCCCGCAACCTCATAATAGTATTGAAGATTTTCCTTGTTTGTCATAAACTCAGCCAAATCGTGTGCCCAATCCTTCTTTTCCGAGTAATAGGAAACCATCCAAGATTTTACCCCGACAAATGTCTGAGCAGGTTCACCATTGATCGACGGAAATGGCGCAAATGCCAAACTGTCACCGAGAGCATCTTTATATCCGACAATACTCCACGGCCCGTTGATAACCGCGCCGACTTTACCTTCATTAAAGAGTCCATCGATAACATCTGTTGTTGTAGATGGCGGAATTTTTCCTGAACCGAAGAAAGACTGATAGAATTCAGCAGCCTCCACGGAACCTTCATTATTCAAACCGATGTCGTTAACGTCATAGTCACCGGTATCACCGCCGAATATATAACCGCCATAGTTGTAGAAAAATGGCATACTGAAATACAAGTCGTTCGGTTTCATCAGAAAACCATATTCATCACTGTCAGGATTCGTATTGTTTTCCAAAATACGTTTTAAATCCTCTGCTGTTTCAGGTGCTTGTTCAACAATATCTGTATTATAGAAAATACCGTACGTCTCTATAACAGCAGGATAACCGTAGTAATTCGTTTCCCCATCATAGTTGTATGTAACGGCATCGACCGCGGCATCACTGTATCCTTCAAGTGCTCCATCAGAAAATTCGACAGGTTCTGCCAGCCCCTGCGCTACAGTATTTCCAATTCGATCATGCGGCTGAAAAAATAAATCAGGTCCGTTTCCCTCTGGACCGGCCAACGACAGCTCCTGAGTCTGATCCAGCATTGACACAGTATCCACGTTTACTTTAATGCCCTTTTCCTCTTCATACCTGGCTGCGATTTCTTCAATTGCCTTCAGTTGTTTTTCTTCATCATTTGCCCAGATTGTCAGTGACTCAGGTTTCTCAGCTTTTTCATCTGAACCTTCCTCACCATTCCCTTCAGCTTCATCCGGACGGTCCGGTGTACATGCTGTCAACAACAAAGTGACTGCAATGAATCCGGCCAACACAAGAAATGAAAGCTTCTTATTCATAAGATTTCCCCCTTCAGGATTTTGTAAGTTGCGAAACCGTTTGCACAACTTCTGGTACCTATTTTATTATTAATTATTAATTTGTGCAACCGATTTCATTAAAATTTTTCAAAAAACACGAATAAGATTGACAAATTTGCCTCTATTGATTAAGTTTAAATTAATAACTTGAGGGCAATGCATTGTATTTAAGGCAACAACCCCGTTTTCTGAGAAGAAACGGGGTTGTTTTTTTCTGCAATGATTAACGATTTCATTAAAATACAGGAAGGAGTATTTCAATATGAATAAAGAAGCTGTCTATCACAGACCAAAGGGTAATTTTGCCTATGCCTATGACAGAGAAAAACTGCACATTAGACTGCGGACGAAAAAAAATGACATAAAAAAGGTGAATTTAATCCACGGTGACCCTTATGACTGGACCGAGGCGGGCTGGACACATCACTGTACCAGCATGTTTTTAGAGGCCAGTGATGCACTGTTTGACCATTGGATGATTGAAATCGTGCCCCCATTCCGGCGGCTGCGTTATGGGTTTGAGCTGATCAGCGGGAATGAAAAACTGTTCTATACTGAAAAAGGTTTTTACCATGAAGCGCCGCTTGATGATATACACTATTATTTTTGTTTCCCTTTTCTAAATGAATCAGATGTGTTTCAACCGCCTGAATGGGTTAAAGATACCATTTGGTACCAAATCTTTCCCGAGCGATTCGCAAATGGCGACCGTTCAAATGACCCTGATGGTGTATTGGAGTGGGGCAGTGAAGATCCCGCACAAAACAACTTTTTTGGCGGTGACTTTCAAGGGGTTATCGATCACCTTGACTATCTGGCGGATCTCGGTATTAATGGTATCTATTTCACACCGATTTTCAAAGCATATTCCAACCATAAATACGACACAATTGACTATATGGAAATAGATCCTCAATTCGGCGATAAAGAGAAGTTCCGGGAACTGGTTGACAGGTGCCATGAAAAAGGAATGCGAATTATGCTGGATGCTGTTTTCAACCACAGCGGCTATTATTTCCCGCCGTTTCAGGATGTGATTGAAAAAGGAATGTCGTCACCTTATGCTGACTGGTTTCATATCCGCGATATTCCGATAAAAACCGAACCGCAGCCAAATTTTGATTCGTTTGGTTTCACCCCTCACATGCCCAAATTGAACACAGACAACCCGGAAGTGAAAAAATATCTGCTCGATGTCGCGTCCTATTGGATTGATGAATTTGACATCGACGGCTGGCGTCTGGATGTTGCAAATGAAGTGGACCATACATTTTGGCGGGAATTCAGACAGCAGGTAAGAAACATCAAGCCTGACGTTTATATTCTCGGTGAAATATGGCACGATGCCATGCCATGGCTGGAGGGAGATCAGTTCGACGCGGTTATGAACTATCCATTTACCTTAGCGGCTATAGACTATCTGGCGAAAGATAAACTGACAGCTGAAGGGTTTGCCAATCAAGTTTCAAGCGTACTCGCCTCCTATCCGGAAAATGTCAGTGAAGTCGCGTTTAACTTATTGGGGAGCCATGATACGCCACGAATTCTTACACAATGTCAAGATGATAAACAGAAAGTCAGGCTGCTCTATGTTTTACAAATGTCTTTTACAGGAACACCCTGCATTTATTATGGTGATGAGGTTGGAATGACTGGCGGCGAAGATCCTGAATGCCGCAAATGTATGATCTGGGATAAAAATAAACAGGATCTTGAATTAAAATCTTTTCTGCAGCAACTGATCCAATTACATAACAAAGAAAAAGCCTTTGGCAGCAGAGGGAAATTTCAAATATCCGAAGCGAATTCCGATACCAATCATCTTATTTATTCAAAAACGTACAACGATGAAAAAATTTATATTGTATTGAATCCTTCTGACCAACCAATACAGATACACTTTCAAGAATCTAAATTGCTGGATTTATGGTCCAATGAGTCTCTTCCGGGAGACAAGCTGCTGACAGTAAATTCGAATGACTTTTTCATTGCAAAAGTTCAATAACGGAGGGATGATCCATGTATAATCAATGGTGGAAGGAAAGCGTTGTTTACCAAATTTACCCGAGAAGTTTTAATGACAGCAACGGAGATGGGATTGGTGATTTAAACGGCATCATTGAAAAGTTGGACTATTTACGCAATCTCGGTGTTGATGTTATATGGCTTTCTCCTGTCTATCAATCTCCAAACGATGACAATGGGTATGATATTAGTGACTATCATGCAATCATGCCGGAATTTGGTGATATGAATGACTGGGAACTATTGCTTGAAGAAACTCATAAGCGCGGCATGAAATTGATCATGGATTTAGTCGTCAACCACACGTCAGATGAACACCCTTGGTTTATCAAATCGCGAACATCCAAAAATAATCATCATCGTGACTTTTACATCTGGCGTGAGCGTCCAAACAACTGGGAATCAGCTTTCAGCGGTCCCGCCTGGACATACGACAAAACAACCGATGAATATTATCTTCATTTATTTTCCGAAAAGCAGCCTGATTTAAATTGGGAAAACCCGTCAATGCGAAACGATATCTATAACATGATGAAGTGGTGGCTTGATAAAGGAATAGATGGATTTCGGATGGATGTCATCAATTTTATTTCTAAAGATCAGCGTTTTCCCGATGGCAAAAGTGAACCTGGGAAATTATACACTTCCGGCAGTGATTACTATATGAATGGACCGCGGATACATGACTTTTTACAGGAAATGAACCAGGAAGTGCTATCACATTATAATATTATGACTGTCGGTGAAATGCCGGGTGTAACACCGGAAGAAGCAAAGCAGTATACGGCGGATAAGCGGCGGGAATTAAACATGGTATTTCACTTTGAGCATATGGATATCGACGCGGGACCAGGCGGAAAATGGGATAACACTCGCTGGTCTCTTGCAAAGTTGAAAAAAATCCTGTCCAAATGGCAAACAGAACTGGATGATGAAGGCTGGAACAGTTTATATTGGAACAACCATGACCAGCCAAGAGTCGTATCCCGGTTCGGAAATGACGGCAAATATCGTGTCAAATCAGCAAAAATGCTTGCCACAACATTGCACATGATGAAAGGAACACCATATATTTACCAAGGTGAGGAACTTGGTATGACGAACGTGAATTTTGACAGCATTTCGGATTATCGGGACATTGAAACCTTGAATATATATAACGAAAAACGCGCTGAAAATGCTGATTTAGATAAAATCATGGATGCTGTTCATAAAAAATCACGCGACAACGCCCGTACACCAATGCAATGGGATGACAGTCAAAATGCCGGATTTACTAAGGGAGAACCTTGGATTAAGATTAATGCAAACTATAAGGAGATTAACGCCAAACAAGCCGTGAATAAGCCTGATTCAATCTACCACTATTACAGACAATTAATCAGACTGCGGAAAACGTACCCAATCATTGTTTATGGAAGTTATAAATTACTGCTGCCAGATAACGAAGAAATATTTTCCTACAAACGCGAACTTGAAAATGAACGATTATTGGTGATCAGCAACTTTACTGACAGGAAAATCGCTTATATGATACCGCAAGAATTCAAGTATGCAGAAAAGCTAATCGGAAATTACGTTCATTCAGTAAACAAACCGTTGTCTGATATCGAACTAAAACCATACGAAACCTGCGTGTATTATACTCGCGCTAAATAAGTATGACGTATAGGCACTGGTCGACATTCAATACAAGGCCCGTCGATTGATCTTAAAAGCGGCTATCACCTGCATTACGCAGAACTGAGACTGACGGACATACACATATGATAGAAGGCTATATACAACAGTATCAAAAAGTTGAGCGGGAAAGTCGCAAGCCCGCTCGCTTTTTCTGGTATATTTTTGCGAAAAATGCGATAATAGATTAACCATAAAAGGAGTGATGATTCGTGTACGAGAAAAAACGGCCTAAAAAACCAGTCATTAACGAACCAGGCTGGACTGTCGATGATTATTATCAGCTGCCGGAAGATGATAACCAATACGAGATTGTCAATGGCATTCTTGAGCTTAAACCATCACCTTCAACTACACATCAGCGGGTCAGCCATCGTCTGGAGCGAACATTGACAGACTCATGCGAAAACGATTATATCATTATCGATTCGCCGATTGATGTCATTCTTTCTGACTTTGAAACGCGTCAGCCGGATATTCTGATGATCCACCGCAGCCGTGAATATATCATTGAGGAACATGCTATAGCCGGACCACCGGATTTGGTCGTTGAGATCCTCTCCCCTAATAGTGCAAACCGTGACCGGATAATGAAAAAGGAAAGCTATGCCGCGTTTCGCGTACCTGAATACTGGATTGTGGACTATAAAAATGAAGCGATCGAGCAATACACACTGGGTCCCGATCAAACAAAATATAACTTAATGAATGTTTTTGAAGCGGACGACATTGTCACCTCAGACTTCCTGCCATGTGTATCATTTACGGTGAAAAATGGCATAAAGATTTGATAACCCTGCAAGCACCACCGCCCACCGCTGATTTAAACCACAAGGAAAAGCTTAATTCACATTTATTATTAGTTGCACAGGATTACTATAGCCAGAGCCTATCATAACCATAGAAAATGGCTTATTGATGTTACGGTTCCAACCTTTTACGATAGATATATACCATTTTTAAGGAGGTCATATATTTGAGTAAAGCAGTTTTCTATCATGCAGGATGCCCGGTATGTCAAGATGCCGAAAAGAACATGCTTGGGTTTTTGGACAGTTCAAAAGTAGATGTGGAGATCGTTGATTTTAATAATGATGCGTCACGTATCAGCGAGGCCGAATCTGCCGGCGTGAAGTCAGTTCCTGCACTCGTTTTAGATGGCCAGCCCTACCATATCAACTACGGAGCAAGCATGGAAGATGTGAAAAACGGATAGATTAATAAATATGAGAGGCATCGGAATGATGCACTCTCATTTTAATTTTTCGCTTCTAGTATATTGGCAGATGATCCGCTTTCACCTGACTTTTGAACTTCCCCGCCAGTTTCCATCACCTGATCAATAAACGCTCTTGTCGCCATGCACATGAATTTATCTTTTCTGTAAATGAAGCCGATTTTTCTTTCCATTGTCGGATTCACCAGCCTGACGTTTACAATCTGCGGATGGGTTAAATAGTTAAGATATGGCTCAGGCAAGACGGTAACACCGATACCTTCAGAAACCATTTGCGTCAAGGAATCCAGTGTGGTCATCTCCAATGTCGGATTCAGTTTAATTCCGATATGTTCACAATGCCGGTCAATCAGCTGACGCAGGAAATAATTTTCCGGCAGCAAAATGGTTGGTTCCCGTTCAAGAGCTGACAAGTCAACCTCGTTTATACCAGCAAGTGGATGCCCCGCAGGAACCGCCAGTGAAAGTTCTTCGGTAAATAGTGGGATCGAAGCAAACTCTTCTTCCTTCACCGGCAGAAATGAAACGCCAAGATCCAAGCGGTTTTCGAGCAACCCTGTTTTGATATCACCAGTCCTTAATCCATGCACAGACAAATCAATATTTGGATGCAATTGCTTAAACTTTGAAATGGCAGGCGGCAGCAAATAGCTGACACATGTCAACAGAGAACCGATCGTCAGTTTTCCAGTCTGCAGACCGTTTAAATCTTTCAGGGCAGCCTGAGCCTGTTCGATTTCATAAAATACCCGTTCACCATGCCGCAGCAGAATTTTTCCCGCTTCTGTCAAAGCCGTTTTTTTACCGATGCGGTCAAACAGCGGAATACCCACTTCACCTTCCAATATCTTAATCTGCTGGCTGAGCGTGGGCTGGGAAATATTTAATTGCTCAGCAGCCCGTGAAAAATGAAGTTCTTTGCTGACTGCCATAAAATATTCAAGCTGTCTCAGCTCCATTTCATTGATACCCTTTCAATTCATAGATTTTAACTATTATTATGAATGGAATCATTAGACTATACAATCGTTTTGCTTTTGGCAATCATATTATATTTAAGTGGCAGCCATATTATATTTTAAAAGTCCTTTTCCATTAACCAAAAACTGTAAGTCTATTCTTTTTCCTGTACCCAAAGGTCTTTATTCTGACCTGCCTCGCCAAAGTCATCAAATATCTGTATTTGCTCTTCCTTAAAACCCTTCCATGCGTCAATCATTGCTTGCTTATTTTCATCAGTTTTAGCATCCAGGAATTTTTCTGCAAGGTCATGCACCTTAATAGCATCATCCATGTTATTCTTATAATCTGTCATTACATC
Source organism: Lentibacillus sp. (assembly GCF_035301925.1). GTDB lineage: Bacteria > Bacillota > Bacilli > Bacillales > Amphibacillaceae > Lentibacillus. Next base: position 17,527 of record NZ_DATGTI010000111.1, read on the forward strand.
CTTAAGAACCTGAGGTATATAATTCTCTGATACATATACATCCTTTACGCCTTCAGCACCTTCCAGCAACTTATCTGATGCCCCTTCCAATTCATTAGCCCAGCCGCCCGCATAAGCTGTATCAACTACGGACAGGGCAAATTCAAAATCATTCATCCCATCTGTCAAAGTTTCCTCTTGAGGTACAAGCTCATTAGCCATGTCTCCTACATGCATCTCATAGTCCTCTGCTGTCTTCTCTGACTCTCCGCATCCTGCTAATCCTGCAGCTCCAATTGCCAACAATCCTGTCAATGCAATCTGTTTAATATTTTTCATCTTTGCTGTTTCCTCCTGATGTTATGATTTATTATCTTTATCCTCTTTAATGCCTTCTGCAATACCCGCAATAATTCCAGCTGCAATGAATAATCCTAAAGCTATTCCCGAAATGATCAGCACCCATTTGCCAACTGTCAACAGTGCAGGTAATATAGCCAAAAACAATAGTGCTAAAATGATAAAGCCTAAAGTGCCTAATAGTAAGCTGATCATGCCGCATCACGCTCCTCAATTATCATCTATCGGGGCATTCAGTCAACTGAGTCTTAAGCAATATTACTTTTTACCCTTCATTATTTTAAACCTTCCAGTGACACGAAACAATTACCTGACCGATGCCAATTAAATCCATTAGCATCCCTATAGGGGGACTGAAGTTTTCCAAAATTTGAATTGGATTTAATTTGTCAGTTAGACTAGGACTAAACTTAAATTAAAAAGGAGCTGTTGCCGCCATGTCTAAAGAGCATAGTAATGCTAACAGATTGCTCAATGAAAAAAGTCCGTACCTGCTGCAGCATGCATACAACCCTGTAGATTGGTTTCCATGGGGGGATGAAGCTTTTGAAAAAGCAAAACAGGAAAACAAGCCGATTTTCCTTTCTATCGGCTACTCGACGTGCCATTGGTGTCACGTCCTCGCCCATGAATCTTTTGAGGATGCGGAAGTGGCAGCGTACTTAAATGATCATTACGTTTCCATTAAAGTCGACCGAGAAGAGCGCCCAGACATTGATTCAGTCTACATTAAAGTTTGCCAGATGATGACCGGACAAGGCGGATGGCCGTTATCCATTTTCATGACACCGGATAAAGTGCCATTT
>NZ_DATGTI010000112.1:0-24586 GCF_035301925.1 Lentibacillus sp.
GATACATCGCACGAAGAAAAAGTGTTTTCCTTTTTCGAGGACGTTGCGAATTTAGCCTTTGTTCTTTATCAAGCGGAGAAACGCGCTCCGCTGAATGAAGTTTCACTTTTCCCCGGATATAATGGTCAGTAATCCGCCAGAAAACGGCGGCCAACTGACCTTAAATCGCCGATTCGGTTCAACTAACATTCAGCAGAGAAACGCGTTCCACTGAATGAAGTTTCACTTTTCCCCGGATATAATGGTCAGTAATCCGCCAGAAAACGGCGGCCAACTGACCTTAAATCCCCGATTCTGTTCAACTAACATTCAGCGGAGAAACGCGCTCCGCTGAATGAAGTTTCACTTTATTTTTCCCGTTTTTCCGGTACCAGATCAACGCCTCCCGGATGAAAGGGATGGCACTTGCTGATTCGCCTGATGGTCAGATAGCCGCCTTTAAGGAAACCGAAGCGCCGAAAAGCCTCCAGACCATATTCCGAACATGTTGGAAAAAATCGGCATGTTGGCGGTTTAAATGGGCTGATAGCTTTTCGGTAGAATTTTATCAGGCCAATAAAGATATATTTCATATCACTATTTACCCTTCCTGTGGTTCATCCTGTAACTTATCGTACGTTATCGATGCTACAGCATCATGCATGTGAATCGATTCCTCGTTACGGCAATGAACATTGAACCAAGTGACAAACGACATTTCGTATAAATCCGCTGCAACAAGCCGTGCCAGATCCTCAACAAAACGAGGGTTCTCATACGCATGTTCAGTGACCATTTTTTCATCAGGCCGTTTTAAAACAGGGTGCAATCTGGCACTGGCATTGCTTTCTGCAGCTTCAAGCAGCCATTCTTTCCAATCCGTTTCCTCCTCGTCAAAGTCTTCGGCCAATGCGACAGTCATGGTCACCTCACCGCGCTGATTATGGGCACTGTACTCACTGATTTCTTTCGAGCACGGACAAAGTGTTGTGATCAGCGAAGATAGGGAGGTTTCGATTGTGTAGCCTGTTTCCGCATCATAGTTCACACGGATTGTAATGTCTGCATGGTTCATGCCGGAAAGGTCTGATTGTGGTCCCCGCCGTTCATAAAACCACGGAAATTGCACCTTGATTTCGGCATCTTTTTGATCCAGGCGTTCGGCCAGCTCTTTTGTGAATGTTTTAAGTGTCTTCAGGTCAATAGCATAGCCTTTTTGATGAAATTCCTGCAGCTGTTCTGTGAAACGGCTCATATTCGTACCTTTGCTGGATTTTTTGATGCTTGATGAAAATTCAAAGGTACCAATCGTCGTTTGTCTTTTCGGTTCCAGATGACTTGTGATGGTGATTGGATGTTTCACATTGGAAATTCCGACGGCATCAAGATCAAATAGAAAGTCTTTTTTTGTATTTTGTATATCAGCCATTTTGCTTTTTTCACTTGGTTTAGTTCTGGGACCGGGCTCGACAGAACCAAATAGTTTATGACGTTGGGCTTTATCCGGTAACTGTTTCTTAGCAATTGTTCTAGCTTTATCCATAACGATCTGTGACCCCTTCCGATAGTAACTGTTACGTTCATAGTATACTAAAGAATATAATAATGATTCAATTTATCGGCTTTATCCCGCATGTAACGGACAGTAAATACCAAAAAATGGGGATAACTGTCCATAAATGTCCGATTCTGTTCGGGCCTGCACGACGCAGGTCATAAGGTGTTCGTTATGGTTCCCGAGAATTCAGCCTTTTCGGTACCGGGAAAGAAAACCCAGCGATCGAAGGTTACCATGCTACATCCATGTAATTTTCGGTTCAGTTTTATTTTTAATCCGTTTAATATTCTCCCGGTGTCGGTAAAACACAAAAATCGTTAATGCTGCTGTTACAATCACCAGACCCCAATCCCGGAAAATGATAGAAACAATAATGGCAATTATCCCGGTGACCATGGATGACAGGGAAACATATTTGGAAATGTATAATGTAACAAGAAATGACATCACCATGACAGCAAATAGAACAGGGTTAATGCCTAAAATGATTCCTCCTGATGTTGCAACGGCTTTTCCGCCATTGAATTTTGCAAATAACGGATACGTATGGCCCAGGACAGCAAACAAACCTACTCCAAGCCGGAATACGTCCACATCCAAAAACAAAGGAAGTGCCGTTGCCAGCGTACCTTTTAGGATATCGGCCAATACGACAATAATACCTGCTTTCACTCCTAGAATTCTGAAAGTATTTGTAGCGCCAAGGTTGCCGCTTCCGTGCTCCCGGATATCAATATTGTAACCGAGCTTTCCGACCATGACGCCTGAGGGGATGGATCCCAATAAATATGCGATAACAGCAAATACTAAAAATTCCATAGTGTTTCCCACTTTCCAGTTCATAATTGACTCTGTCCTATTTTACCATGAAGTGATGATTCAAAGAACCTTTATTGTTTGTAATACGGAAAAATGATTTTTAAAATGGTTACAAACGGTAGTGTATAAAAATAGAAAATTCTATAAAGGGAGCAGTGTATGATTAAATTCAGTGATGTCAAGAAAGTATATTCTGATGGGACAGAGGCAGTTAATGATTTTTCATTGACCATTAATAATGGGGAATTAATGACGTTAATCGGTCCGAGCGGCTGTGGAAAGACGACATCCATGAAAATGATTAATCGGTTGATTAAACCGACAGCAGGAACGATATATCTAAATGATACGAATGTTGAAGACTATAACATTCACGAATTGCGTTGGAATATTGGTTATGTTCTTCAGAAAATTGCTTTATTTCCACATATGACGATAGAAGAAAATATTGCGGTTGTACCGGAAATGAAAAAGTGGAAGCGAAAAACTATACGCAATAGAAGCCATGAGTTGCTTGATATGGTTGGGCTTGATCCATCCATATACAGTCAGCGCCGGCCAAGTGAACTGTCGGGAGGAGAACAGCAGCGGATTGGGGTCATACGGGCATTGGCTGCTGATCCGGATATTATTTTGATGGACGAGCCATTCAGTGCTCTTGATCCGATCAGCCGTGAACAATTACAGCATGATATCATGCAGCTGCAAAAAGAAATCAGAAAAACGATTTGTTTTGTTACACACGATATGGACGAAGCACTTGCTCTTGGGGATCGTGTCTGTCTCATGAAAGAAGGTCGAATCATTCAAGTTGACCCGCCACAGGAACTTATTTTAAATCCTGCATCGGAGTTTGTAAAAGAATTTATCGGCGAACGTAAATCACCGTGGCAAACTGCTGTCGATGTGATTGCGGATCAGACAAAATCACAAATTATCACGAAATCGGCGTATGCCCATAACAAATATCCGAATCAAGGGACTTTTATCATCAAAGATCATGATAACACGTTCGCGGGGATGGTAGCAGATGGACAAAATCAGGAGAAATGCATCGTTTTGGAAAATGATTTGCCGCTCAGCAAGGCAATAGATATCATGCAAGACAAAAATCAGCAACTATATCCGGTGCTGAAAAGTGAACAGCTTGTCGGTACGCTGACTTATAAGGATATTGTAACATATTTAAAGCGTGAAACAGCTTCCAAAGACGGAGTGATCCGTTAATGGGCGAATTTATTTCCGTTTTTCAAAACAGACAGGACATGCTGCTTGAGACCATTTGGGAACATTTGCAAGTGTCAATGCTGTCATTGATTATCGCCATCATGATTGCAGTGCCATTGGGGCTTTTATTAACTAGATTTCCACGTGTTGCCGAGCCTATTATTGGTTTATCTGCAGTCACGCAAACAATCCCCAGTCTGGCCGTTTTGGCTTTCCTGATACCCTTCTTTGGCATCGGTACAACACCTGCCATTATCGCATTGACAATATATGGGCTATTACCCATTTTGAGAAACACATACACTGGGATTGAAGAGGTGGAACCTGCGTTGAAAGAGGCAGCAACAGGTATGGGGATGAATTCATGCAAACGGTTAACCAAAGTGGAGCTGCCGATTGCCATGCCTGTCATTATGGCAGGGATTCGGACCTCGATGGTACTGATAGTGGGAACAACGACGATTGCCGCATTAATTGGTGCCGGCGGACTGGGCAAACTTATCCTGTTGGGGATTGACCGTGGAGCCGATTTGAACCTTATCTTGCTTGGAGCGATTCCTGCAGCATTATTAGCGATTTTACTGGATTTCATTTTACGGGGATTTGAACGCGTTTCAAGACGGGCTGGATTTAAATCGTTAACAGCTATGCTTATCATAGCAGTTTTAATTGTTGCAGGACCGTTTTTCATTTCCCCAGCAAAACAGGCTGATTTGACCATTGGCGGGAAACTTGGTTCCGAACCGGCTATCTTGATCAATATGTATAAGCTCCTGATTGAAGAAGAAACGGATTTGACGGTTGAACTTGAATCGGGATTGGGAAAAACCGCCTTTGTATTCAGTGCCCTCAAAAATGGCAGTATCGATATTTATCCTGAATTTACCGGTACAGCGATTGTCACGCATTTGGAACAGGAAACAGACAGCAATGAAAAAAGTGATGTCTATGAGCAGGCAAGGCAGGGTATGGAAGAACAATATGGTATGGTTATGTTAGAACCGATGACTTTCAACAACACGTATGCTGTCGCAACAACACAAGAATTGGCACAAGAGCATCATCTTGACACAATCGGTGATCTGAGGAAGGTTGAAAATGACATCACGGCTGGTTTCACACTGGAATTTAAAGATCGGTATGATGGTTATGTTGGGATGCAGGACATTTATAACTTGGACATTGCCGACGTTCAAACGATGGAACCCGGAATTCGTCAGGAAGCATTGGCAAATGGGGAGGTCGATGTCATCGATGCATATGCAACAGACAGTTACATGGTTGACATGGATCTGACGATACTCGATGACCCCAAAAATCTATTTCCGCCATACCAAGGCGCCCCGCTCATGCGCCAGGATACACTGGATAAATATCCGGAACTGGAAGACACGCTGAATCAGCTTGGTGGTAAAATAACGGATGATGAGATGCGGCAGATGAATTATGAGGTTGAATATGAAGACAGGGATCCGGTTGATGTTGCACGTGATTATTTGGAGAATGAAGGTTTGATTGACAACTGAAGGAGGTATGCCGAATGGCGTGGGAAAATCCATCAAATGAGGCAATAAAGGAGATTTTGGAATCAGCAAACACAATTGCTGTTGTTGGTCTGTCTGATAACCCTGAACGGACATCCTATCAAATCTCAAAGATCATGCAGGAACAAGGGTATAAAATTATTCCGGTAAATCCTAAAGTTGAAAAAGTTTTAGGCGAAAAAGCATACGATTCCCTGACCGAGGTAGAGGAAGCTATTGATATTATCAACGTCTTCCGCCGATCTGAATTCCTGCCAGAGATCGCAAAAGAAGCAGCAGAAACTGATTGCCGTGTCTTTTGGGCGCAGCAAGGGCTTGTCAGTCAGGAAGCATATGATTATTTGCAAAAACGGGGTTTTACAGTCATGATGGATATGTGTATCAAGGTTGCACATTCTGTTCTTGTTTAACAATCAGCTGAATGGCCTTCGCAGGTCATTCTTTTTTGTTTTTTTAAAAAAAATTATAGTATACTAATAGAAGCAGTTAGCCGCCGTAAACCGATTTTACGGTAATATATTTTACATATGCAAACATTTGTTCTATAATTGGTATAATAATGTAAAACATGTATCCTAGGAAAGAAAGAGAGGAGTCGGGCTGCATGGTTAAAGAGTCTTTACAATATACGGATGATTCGATTCAAGTCTTGGAAGGGCTTGATGCGGTTAGAAAAAGACCAGGAATGTACATTGGCAGCACTGATCAGCGCGGGCTGCACCACTTGGTCTTTGAAATTGTCGATAATGCTGTTGATGAAGCTTTAGCAGGGTACGGGTCGGTCATTAAAGTGATCATCCACCAGGATAATAGTATTTCGGTGGAGGATTCAGGAAGAGGAATTCCCACAGGCGTTCATTCCAGTGGCAAGCCGACAACAGAAGTCATTTTTACTGTATTGCACGCAGGGGGAAAATTTGGACAGGGCGGCTATAAAACAAGCGGCGGTTTGCACGGGGTAGGTGCTTCAGTCGTCAATGGCCTGTCTGAATGGCTGGACGTGACCATTTTTCGTGATGGGCAGAAATACCATCAGCGATTTGAACATGGCGGAAAGGCTGCCGGTCCGCTTGAAAAAATAAGTAAAACAAATAAAAGTGGAACGGTTATTCATTTTAAACCGGATTCCGCCATTTTTTCGACGACCGTCTATAATTTTGAGACGTTATCCGAACGGTTACGTGAAGCAGCATTTTTGTTAAAAGGGTTAAAGATCGAGTTAATCGACGAACGGAACGAAATAAAAGAAGAATACCAATTTCCGGACGGACTGGAATCGTTTGTTGCGTATCTGAATGAAGAAAAAGATACGCTGCACCCGGTTGTTTCGTTTGAAGGGGAACAGCAGGGAATTGAAGTTGACTTTGCATTCCAGTTCAATGACGGATTTGTTGAAAATATCCTTTCATTTGTGAACCATGTCCGGACAAGAGATGGCGGTACTCATGAATCAGGTGCACGCACTGCGATCACCCGTGTTTTTAACGATTACGCCAGGAAGCATGCATACTTGAAAGATAAGGATAAAAATTTGGAAGGATCAGATATACGGGAAGGCTTTACAGCTATTGTATCAGTTCGTATTCCCGAAGAAATGCTGCAGTTTGAGGGGCAGACAAAGGATAAGCTTGGGACCCCAGAAGCCCGCTCTGTTGTGGATTCTGTTGTATCTGAAAAATTGTCTTACTTCCTGGAAGAGAATCCGGATACTACCGGAATGCTGATTCGGAAAGCAATTAAGGCTAAAGAAGCACGTGAAGCAGCGCGAAAAGCAAGAGAAGAATCCAGATCGGGGAAAAAGAAGAAGCGAAAAGATTCATTATTGAGCGGGAAACTGACACCGGCTCAATCGAAAAATCCGAAAAAGAATGAGCTTTATCTAGTTGAAGGTGATTCCGCCGGCGGTTCGGCCAAGCAGGGACGTGACCGTAAATTCCAGGCCATTTTGCCATTACGCGGAAAAGTTATCAATACCGAAAAAGCTAAGATCCAGGACATTTTTAAGAATGAAGAGATTTCCACAATCATTCATACGATCGGTGCAGGGGTTGGCAGCGATTTTGACTTAAAAGATGCACAGTACGATAAGATTGTCATCATGACCGATGCTGACACGGACGGTGCACATATTCAGGTACTGCTTTTGACCTTTTTTTACCGGTATATGCGTCCGCTCGTTGAAGCAGGCATGGTTTATATTGCTTTGCCGCCGCTTTATAAAATAACGAAAGGGAAAGGCAAAAAAGAAAAAACCGTTTATGCATGGAATGATGATGAAATGAAAAAAACCATTGATGAGTTCAAAAATGGTTATATTATTCAGCGCTATAAAGGTCTTGGTGAGATGAACGCTGACCAGCTGTGGGAAACAACGATGGATCCGGAAACAAGAACACTGATCAGGGTTACGATCGAGGATCTTGCCCGCGCTGAACGACGGGTGACAACATTAATGGGTGACAAAGTGGAACCACGAAGAAAATGGATTGAAGGCCACGTTGAATTTGGGTTGGCGGAAGATGCCAATATATTGGAAAATGATAGAATTCATTCATAACAGATATAGCAAAAAACCAGGCAACGTAAAATAGAGGGGGATTGGTTTGGCACAAGCTGATAACTATTTGGATCTTCCACTCGAAGAAGTTCTTGGTGACCGTTTTGGAAGATACAGTAAATATATTATTCAGGAACGAGCGCTCCCGGATGTCCGGGATGGCTTAAAACCTGTTCAGCGCAGGATTTTATATGCTATGAACGAGGAAAAAAATACACATGATAAACCATTCCGTAAATCAGCCAAAACGGTTGGTACGGTTATCGGAAATTATCATCCGCATGGGGATAGTTCAGTCTATGAAGCAATGGTACGGTTAAGTCAGGATTGGAAGGTACGCAGCGGTCTTGTTGAAATGCACGGAAATAATGGAAGTATTGATGGGGATCCGCCTGCAGCTATGCGTTATACCGAAGCAAGGCTCTCAAGTATTGCTTCTGAAATGCTGCGTGATATTGGGAAAGAAACAGTCGATTTCATCCCCAATTTTGATGATACCATCTACGAACCGGTTGTACTGCCGGCGAAATTCCCGAACTTACTTGTCAATGGTTCGACCGGAATTTCAGCGGGATATGCAACTGATATACCACCGCATAACCTGGCGGAAGTCATTGATGCTGTTGTTATGAAGATTGACAAACCATCAGTTACGGTTGATAAATTAATGGAGGTCATGCGTGGCCCCGACTTTCCTACGGGCGGAATCATTCAGGGGATTGATGGCATACGGAAGGCTTATGAAACCGGTAAAGGCAAGATTGTCGTCCGGGGTAGAGCAACTATTGAAAATATCCGTGGCGGTCGGCAGCAGATTGTGATCGATGAAATTCCGTATGATGTCAATAAAGCAAGTATGGTCAAGAAAATTGATGAATTGAGGATTGACCGTAAAGTTGAAGGGATTGCTGAAGTCAGGGATGAAACCGACCGGACCGGTCTGCGTGTCGTGATTGAACTGAAAAAAGAGGCCGACAGTGAAGGTATTTTAAATTACTTATATAAAAATACTGATCTGCAAGTGACATATCATTTCAACATGGTCGCGATTCAGAATAAAACGCCCAAGCTTTTGTCGTTACCGCAAATACTCGACTCTTATATTGAACACCAGAAGGAAGTTGTGACAAGGCAGTCGGTATTTGATTTGAATAAGGCAAAAGACCGTTCCCACATTGTCGAAGGTCTGATTAAAGCCGTTTCCATTTTGGATCAATTGATTGCCACCATCCGTTCATCAAAGGATAAACAAGATGCTAAAAAACGCATTATAGCTGAATACGGATTTTCGGAGGCACAGGCAGAAGCAATTGTCATGCTTCAATTATACAGGCTGACAAATACGGATATCACGTCACTGGAACAAGAAGCAGAAGAATTGAGAAAACGGATTAATGAATTGGAAATTTTACTGTCAAGTGAGAAAAAACTTTTGCAGCAGGTTAAAAATGAGTTAAGACGATTAAAGAAGTCCTTTTCCGATAAACGAAAAACGGTTATAGAAAAAGATATTGAAGCGTTAACGTTTGACATTGAAGTGACTGTCCCAAGTGAAGATGTTGTTGTATCAGCAACAAAAGACGGGTATATCAAACGCACGAGCATTCGTTCGTATGGTGCATCCAACGGAGAAGACCCCGGTATTAAAGAAGATGACCATTTCGTTGGTCTGTTTGAGTTGAATACGACGGACCATATTCTTTTGTTTACGAACAAAGGAAAATATATTTACCTTCCAATACATGAATTGCCGGATATCAGGTGGAAAGATATTGGACAGCATATATCCAATCTTGTCACTATCGGCAAAGATGAACGTATTATCCAAAGCATTCCGGTGCGCACATTCGAAAATGGACAATATCTTGTCTTTTTCACCAGAAATGGGATGGTTAAGAAAAGCGAATTGTCCTTGTATAAGGCACAGCGTTATTCGAAAGCATTGATTGCCCTCAATCTCAAAGATGATGATGAAGTGATTGATGTATTTCAAACAAACGGACACTGTGATATATTCATTGCCTCCAATACAGGGTATGGCTTGTGGTATCACGAATCGGAAATATCGGCTGTTGGGCAGCGTGCAGCAGGTGTCAAGGCAATCAAGCTGAAAGAAGATGAATATGTTGTCAATGGACAAGTATTTGATAAGCTGGCTGAGCCGTCTATCGTGGCCGTAACCCAGCGGGGTGCCGCCAAGCGGATGAAGCTGAGCGTATTTGAAAAATCGAGCCGGGCTAAGCGTGGATTGATCATGCTGCGGGAGTTAAAAACGAAACCCCATCGCCTGAAAGGACTATATACTGTAAGTGACAACGATACAATCTATTTCAGAACAAACAGGAATGAAATACACAGTATATTCCCGATTGAATTGTCAGTCAGTGATCGTTACAGCAATGGCTCGTTCGTTATCGACAGTGATAACCAGGGTGAGGTAACGGAAGTATGGAAAGCGCCGGTCTATGATAAACCTTTTGAGGCATAACCTTATTGCAGCAGGCAGTTTCCGTATCCTAAACTGTCTGCTTTATTTTATTCAAATCTGTTTTTACCCCGCATGTATCAGAGAGTAATCCCCCATAAAACAGGGGATAACTGTTTGTAAATGCCCGATTCGGCTCAACTAACATTCAGCAGAGAAAACCGCTCCGCTGAATGAAGTTTCGCTTTATGTTTTCAGAAAAATATGATATAATGGCGTTATACGGCTGAAGGGAGGGTTTAGAACGGATTTACGCAAAAAGATTATAGAAGAAGCATTGATTTTATTTGACAAGCACGGATTTCATGGTGTCACAGTCAATCAGATTGTTGATAAGACAGGAACATCTAAGGGCGGTTTTTATCACCACTTCACTTCCAAAGATGAGTTGTTGTATGTCATTCATGATGAATTCATTACATATGCATTGGAAAAAGCAACGATTGCTAATGATACGTATACAGAGCCGGTCAAGCAGCTGCAGGCAATCATCAAAGACTTTGTTAAAACATTTGATCTTTATAAATCTCACATTTCGGTTTTTTATCAGGAGAATATTTATTTGAAGCCTGAATATGAGATACGGATTAAGAAAAAACGGGATCAGTTTAAACAAATCATGATAAATGTTTTGTGGGAAGGCAAAAAAGCCGGTGAATTCCGGAATGATCTGTCAGTGGAAATCACGACGATGGCAATCCTGGGAATGGTGAACTGGACATACAAATGGTATAAACAATCCGGATCGAAATCGATTGATGAGATTAGTTCGATTTATGTTGATTTAATTTTACGGGCTGTTTTGAAAACGGATTCAATATCAGCGGATACGTACAGTAACTTACTGCTGAATACCGTCAAGAAGGATTTTAGCATATAGCATAAATTTTTTTGAGCAACACAGACCAACCAGTCGGTCTTGACGAGGTTACAAGGGGGATTGACATGAATTTCGAATTGAGTAAAGAACAGACAATGATACAGAAAATGGTACGGGATTTTGCTGAAGAAGTCATCCGGCCAAGAGCCATAGACATTGATCAAAAAGCAGTGTTTCCGCGTGATATATTCGAACAGATGGGGGAATTGGGTATATTGGGCATTCCATTTCCCGAAAAGTACGGCGGTTCAGGGGGTGACACCCTCTCCTATGCGATTGCGGTGGAAGAGATCGGAAGAGTGTGCGGAAGCACGGGGTTGAGCTTTGCGGCAACCGTCTCGCTTGGAGCAAGTCCAATCTATTATTTTGGGACAGAAGCTCAGAAAGAGAAGTTTCTGGTGCCAATGGCAAAAGGAAAAGCGCTGGGATCGTTTGGTCTGACAGAGCCCAATGCCGGCTCAGACGCTGGTGGAACGAAAACAACAGCAGTGGAGGATGGCAATGATTATGTTATAAATGGTGAAAAATGCTTTATTACCAATGCCAGTTATGCAGAAACGATTATTGTTACTGCTGTTACCGGAAAAAATGAACGTGGAAAAAATATTATTTCTGCCATCATTGTCCCGACAGATACGCAAGGTCTGATCATTACCAGCAACTATGACAAGATGGGTGTGCGCGGTTCTGATACGGCTGAAATCGTGTTGGATGATGTCCGGGTACCGAAAGAAAACCTGCTAGGGGATCCACAAAAAGGATTCAACCAATTTTTATATACCTTGGACGGCGGGAGAATTTCAATAGCAGCATTAGGACTGGGAATTGCGCAAGGGTCATTGGATAAAGCGCTTGCTTATGCTAAAGAACGCAAACAATTCGGTAAACCGCTATCCAACTTCCAGGCAATTCAGTTCAAGCTTGCGGACATGTCAATGGAAGTTGAGCTTGCCCGAAATATGATTTACAAAGCGGCTTGGCTGAAAGATCAGGATAAACCGTTTTCAAAAGAAGCGGCATATGCCAAACTGTATGCGACTGAAACGGCATTCCGCGCAGCCAATCAAGCTATCCAGATTCACGGAGGATACGGCTATATGCGTGAATATGAGGTAGAAAGATATTTGCGCGATGCGAAATTGCTTGAGATTGGAGAAGGCACATCCGAAGTGCAGCGAATGGTTATCGCAAGGCAATTGGGATGCTGAAAATAGAATCGTATCAGAAAGCAGGGTAAAAACTGAATGATGACAAGATCATTTAACAATATAGTTGAGAAAGTAAGACACTAGGGGGATTTGATGATTAGGAAAATATTGATTGCCAACAGAGGTGAGATTGCAGCACGAATCATTCGTACATGTAAAAACATGGGGATTGAAACCGTGGCCGTTTATTCAGAAGCTGATCAAAAAGCACCGTTTGTATCGATGGCTGATGAAAGTTTTTTACTGGGACCACCGCGTGTTCAGGATAGCTATCTGAACATCGCAAAGATCATTTCGATTGCCAAAAAAGCTGGTGTTGATGCCATTCATCCTGGATACGGCTTTTTAAGCGAGAACAGTGAGTTTGTCGAAAAATGTGAGCAGGCCGGTATTCGGTTTATCGGCCCCTCTGCTGGTGTGATGGAAAAAATGGGGAGTAAAATTGCTGCCAGAAAAGCGATGGAAGAAGCGGGAGTTCCTGTCGTTCCGGGTACAAACGGAGCTGTCCGATCGTCTGATGAAGCGATTGAAATGGCCCGTGAAATAGGTTATCCGATTATGCTTAAAGCTTCAGCTGGCGGTGGTGGCATTGGCATGCAGGTCGTCAATTCTGATGAGGAGCTGACGAAAGCGTTTGAGAGCAATTCGAAACGTGCCCGGACTTTCTTTGGTGACGGTGCGATGTTTATGGAGAAAAAATTGGTTCATGCACGGCATATTGAAATACAGCTGCTGGCCGATAACCATGGAAATGTCATTCACTTGTTCGAACGGGAGTGTTCAATCCAGCGGCGCAACCAAAAAGTGGTGGAGGAAGCCCCGTCACCATTCATATCCGATAAAACGCGCGTGAAGATGGGGAACACGGCTGTAAAAGCGGCTAAGGCACTCGGGTATACCAGTGCTGGAACAATTGAATTTTTGGTCGACGAACAGGAAAACTTCTATTTTCTGGAGATGAACACACGGATTCAGGTGGAACATCCGGTAACGGAGGAAATTACCGGATTGGATATTGTCGAACAGCAAATCCTTGTCGCAGCAGGAAAAGAACTTTCCATTAGCCAAAAAGATGTCAAAATGGATGGGCATGCGATTGAAGTTCGGATTTACGCCGAGGATCCAGAAACCTTTTTCCCATCCCCGGGTCACATTTCTGCATTTGAACTGCCAAAGGGTAAAAATATCCGCAATGAAGTGGCCGTTACTGAAAATGATGATGTCACACCATACTATGATCCGATGATCGGTAAACTGATTGTAAAAGGATCTGACCGTTATGAAGCAATTGCCCTGTTAAAAGAAGCGCTATTAACCTATAAAGTCGAAGGGATTAAAACAAATATCCCAATGCTGAAAAAAGTTGCTGACCATGAGCAATTTAAAATGGGGAACACCACGACAGCATTTGTTGAAACATTTTACTTGCCCATAACCAAAACAAACTAGGAGGTCGTTAACATGACAGAAGTTAAAGCATCAATGGCAGGAAGTGTATGGAAAATAACAGTTGCTGAAGGAGACAGCGTGGAGGCTGACCAGGATATTGTGATCCTTGAGTCCATGAAGATGGAAATTCCGATTGCAGCTGAAACGAATGGCAGTGTTAAAGAAATTAAGGTAGCAGAAGGCGATTTTGTCAATGAAGGGGACGTCATAGCGATCATTGAATGATTTTGCATTTCCAGTCCCTTCTCAGGGTTTGGAGCACCTGTTAATGTGAACTTTCAGCCTGGTAAAATCGAAAGGAGGATGATCGTGACATCACTTATAGACTTTGACATTAAAGATGATTCCATTGCTGTCTTAACACTGAATCGACCGGAAGCGATGAATGCCTTGTCAAAGGGTTTGCTTGATGAATTAAATGAGTATGTCCGAAAGATTAATGCAGACAATTCACTCCGATGCACCATCATAACCGGTTCAGGCGAAAAAGCTTTTTGTGCCGGTGCAGATCTCAAAGAACGAAAAGGTATGACGGAAGAGCAGGTAATCGAGGCTGTTCACTATATTGGCAGCACTGCCAGAAATATTGAAAATATGAAAATGCCTGTTATCGCAGCCATTAATGGCGCCGCTTTCGGGGGAGGACTGGAACTGGCGTTGGCATGTGATATGAGAATTGCTGCTGACCATGCGAAACTGGGACTTACTGAAACGTCTTTGGCTATTATTCCGGGAGCTGGCGGAACACAGCGGCTTCCCCGACTAATCGGTCCAGGACAGGCTAAACGGCTCATTTTTACGGCAAAGCGCATAACCGCTGAAGAAGCTTTGAACTTAGGTATGGCGGAGCAGGTGACATCATCGGATAACTTGCTGCAGAAAGCTATAGAAACAGCACAAGCAATTATTAAAAATGGCCCTGTTGCACTGCGTCAGGCAAAAACAGCCATCAATCAAGGTCTTCAGACGGATATGACGACCGGATTATCGATTGAGCATTTATGCTATAAAGAAACCGTGTCAACTGATGATCGGCTTGAAGGACTGCATGCGTTTAAAGAAAAACGAAATCCTGTCTACAAGGGAAAGTAATCAAAACAGGGAGGAAGAAATATGACCTATACTGAAGATTTGCAGCAGCGCGTGGAAAAAATTAAACAAGGCGGACAGGAAAAGTATCACAAAAAAAATAAAGAAAAAGGGAAATTGTTTGTACGCAAACGTCTTGAGCTGTTGTTTGATGAGGATATTGATATTGAAGATGCTTTTTTCGCTAATTGTATGGAGGACAGCCTACCATCAGATGGCGTTGTGACAGGAATTGGCCGAGTCAATGGACAGGAAGTATGTGTGATGGCAAATGACTCTACTGTGAAAGCTGGCTCCTGGGGGAAACGGACTGTTGAAAAGATTATCCGTATTCAGGAAACGGCCGCAAAATTGGAGATTCCAATGCTTTATCTTGTGGATTCTGCTGGTGCACGCATTACGGATCAGGTTGAAATGTTCCCTGGCCGCCGTGGGGCAGGCCGTATTTTTCATAATCAGATTAAATTGTCAGGCCGGGTGCCGCAAGTTTGCCTGCTTTTTGGTCCATCAGCAGCTGGTGGTGCGTACATCCCGGCATTCTGTGACATCGTTGTCATGGTCGACGGCAATGCCTCTATGTATCTGGGATCGCCACGAATGGCTGAAAAAGTAATCGGTGAAAAAGTGAGCCTCGAGGAAATGGGTGGTGCCAACATGCATTGTTCCGTTTCCGGCGTTGGTGATGTGCTGGTGAAATCTGAAGAGGAGGCCATCACATACACACGCGATTATCTTGATTACTTTCCTGCTAATTTCCGAAATAAGCCATCAAAGAAAGAACCTAAAGAAGTCAAAACCTTTGAAAAGCCGATAAAGGATATCATTCCGGAAAATCAAAATGCGCCATTCAACATGTTTGATTTGATTAACCGGCTTATTGATGAAAACAGCTTTTGTGAGGTCAAAAAGAAATTTGCCCCGGAACTGATCACCGGACTGGCTAGAATGAACGGTGCATCAGTAGGGATCATTGCTAACCAGCCGCGAATGAAAGGCGGTGTGCTGTTTCCGGATTCCGCGGATAAAGCTGCCAAGTTTATTCAATTATGTGATGCGTTCAATATACCACTGTTATTCCTGATGGATATTCCCGGATTCATGATTGGAACTAAAGTGGAGCAGGCAGGAATTATCCGCCATGGTGCCAAGATGCTGGCAGCGATGAGTGAGGCAACCGTACCCAAAATTTCTGTCGTTGTTCGCAAAGCATATGGTGCCGGACTTTATGCGATGGCCGGTCCGGCTTTTGAACCTGATGCTTGTCTCGCGCTCCCGACAGCGCAAATTGCCGTCATGGGTCCGGAAGCAGCGGTGAATGCCGTATATGCTAATAAAATAGCTGAATTACCGGAGGAAGAACGGCCTGCATTTGTAAAAGAAAAACAGGAAGAATATAAAGATAATATTGATATTTACCGCTTAGCTTCAGAAATGGTTGTCGACGCTATTGTTGATCCGGATATGTTAAGAACTGAACTGATTAAACGATATAAGCTATATGAAACAAAAAACATCGAGTTCACAGAACGTAAACATGGTGTATATCCTGTATAGTATCACGACCCTTGGTATGCAATATGATGCCAAGGGTTTATTAATTAACCATAATTATATTATGTAAACTAATGTATTGTTACGCTGATAATACCGGAATGTGATACGATAAATATGGATACAATTATAAGCATGATTGCCTGATTTGACATTCATAAAGTCAGGCACATCAATAAACGATGGGGTGACAGCATGAAAATAAAAGACTTCATGATTACCGATGTGATTTCGGTGCAAAAAGATATGAAAATAAAAGAACTGTTAAAAATAATGGTTAAACAACAAATTGGCGGTGTACCCGTTATTGATGAAAATGATCGTTTGATCGGGATGATCAGTGACGGAGATGTTATCCGTTATTTTCAGCCAAGTGGCCGGACCATTTACGATGTATTTTCCATGGTGTTTATCAGTGAAAAAGAAGAGCTGAGGCATAAAATAGAAACCAGTATCGAACACCAGTCAGCAGAAATCATGAAGAAAAATGTATATACCGTTCATCCTGAAGATGAAATTGAAGAAGCGTTATCGATACTATCACGTTATCATTTCAAAAAAATCCCGGTTACCGATGATTCATACAGGGTAGTTGGTGTTATCAGCCGCGGGGATATTATGCGGTCGATCTATAATAAAGTCATTGCCGAATCTGATAATTGAATTTCGATCTGTCAGATGTCGACGCAGGCAATGGTGCTTTGCTATAATACGATCATAAGTGCTTGTATGGAAAGGAAACGAAGAGCGTGATGATAACAGAAGCAAAACAATCGCGAATCACTCGACAGCATTTGGCAAGCCTTTATCAGTTGATGCTTGAAAATGGTGATACAAAAAGTGCCGAAAAGCTGCTGCAAATCTCTGAAAAATGGCTTAAAGGGGAATTTATGATCAGTTTCACTGGTCATTTTTCTGCTGGAAAATCATCAATGATCAATCACCTTTTGGAAAAATCGATTTTACCTAAAAGTCCAATCCCAACCAGTGCAAATGTCGTTAAAATAAAGTCGGGAAAAGGGATAGCACGTGTATTGACGGATGAAGGAACGATATTTGAATATGAAGAACCATATGATATTGACGTGATAAAGGAATATGCCAAAAGTAAAGTCAGTATAAAAGAAATTGAGATAAACACAAAAGAGCCCATTTTACCTGCTGAGTCTGTCATGATTGATACACCCGGAATTGATGCGGCGGATGATGCGGATCGTCTGATTACTGAATCATCGCTGCATCTTGTGGATGTCCTGTTCTATGTTATGGATTACAACCATGTTCAATCAGAGGTTAACTTGCATTTCTTAAAAAAGGTACAGGATCATGCGATACCTGTATATATCATCATTAATCAGATTGACAAACATGATGAACAGGAATTGACCTTCGATGATTTCTCAGGAAAAATTAAACAAACGTTTGATCAATGGGATATATTTCCGGAGATAATCTATTATTCTTCTTTAATCGACCGTTATACGCCACACAATCAGATAGACGATGTTAAAAAGAAATTATTTTCATTGCTGAACACAGAAAGAGAAGCATTATTAAATATCGACAGGTCCATCGATCAGGTTGTCAGCGAACACAAAGACTATTTGCTGCAAGTCTATGAAAACGAATCAGCAGACTTAAAAGCTCATGGTGCAGAGCATCCAACAGATACTGCTGCCCGATTAGATGAACTGAATGCTGAAATAGCATGTATAAAAAACATACCGGATAAAATGGAAGACGATTTTCGTAAAGAAGTAAACACAACGCTGAAAAACGCTTACCTGATGCCTGCAAAATTGCGTGATTTGGCATACTCATATCTGGAATCACAGCAGCGGGATTTCAGAGTCGGTCTATTTGCTTCAAAGAAAAAAACAGAAGATGAGCGTCAAAAACGTGAGACTGATTTTTTAAACAGCTTACAGCAAACGATTGAAACGTCGATTCAATGGAGACTCCGTGACAAATTGCTGAATTTGCTGCAAGCATATGAACTTTATAATCAGGATTTATCACAGCAAATCCAAAATATTTCGATTGCCTACGACGCTGATTCGCTTCAAGCATTGATCAACCCGGGTGCAACGGTGAATGGGGATTATGTCCTGCATTATACCGATGATGTCAGCCATGATGTGAAACGAAAATACAAACAGGAAGTGTTAAAACTGTGGGACTCGATTCACGATGAAATATCCGGAAAAATAGCAGATGAGTTGTCCCAGTATGAGTCTGAACGTGATGAGCTGTCACACATCTATGAACAGTACGAGATGAATGAAAGGCTGAAAAACGACCTGGAGGAGAAAAAACGTAAAGTGGATGACGCGTTAACAGATCCAAAAGCGGAACCGGAAGATTGGCGTTTGATTGAAGAAACATTGGCGTCAAACGATGCATTGGTCAAACACTTGGAATCACTTCCTGTTCAGCAGCCAAATGAGTCTGTTACCGATGATCAGGACAACCAAACGGCTACAAAACCAGCATATCCGGTTCATCATATTTTAAAAGACTTGGAAAAAACGATTGAAACAATATCAGACTTTACTGGATTTCAATCCATCATAGGTGACTTGAAACGGAAATATGACCGGCTGAGTAATCGGACCTACACCATCGCTTTATTCGGAGCATTCAGTGCCGGAAAATCATCATTGGCCAATGCTTTAATCGGCGAACATGTTTTGCCATCAGCACCAAACCCAACGACAGCGGTCATTAATCGCATCCATCCAGTCACAGAAGAAAAAGGGCATGGCACGGTTATCATTAAAATGAAAGATGAAGCAACACTCGTTAATGATTTGAGGGCGTTGGTTCATCAGTTCACGCCTGAAGCAAACAGTTTTGCTGAATTACTGAATTGGATCAGTAAACATAACATTCATCAGAGTGGCTGGTTGCCAAAAACGCATCAGGCCTATTTGACTGCCATTTTGGATGGCTACCATTACAGCAAAAAGAACATTGGGCGTGAAATGACAGTGGGGCTGAATGAATTTGCTGCTTTTGTTACCGAGGAAACAGTAGCCTGTTATCTTGAATCAGTGGATCTCTATTATGATTGCTCCTTGACAAGGGAAGGGATAACACTGGTCGATACGCCTGGAGCTGATTCGATCAATGCCAGACATACTAATGTTGCATTTGACTATATCAAACATGCTGATGCCATTCTATATGTCACCTATTACAATCATGCTTTTTCACGGGCAGATAAAGATTTCTTGATGCAGCTAGGCAGGGTAAAAGATTCCTTTCAGCTGGATAAAATGTTTTTTATCATGAATGCTTCCGATCTTGCGGAGAACGAAGCAGAAGTTCAGATGGTGCAACAATATATTCAAGAACAGTTGACATCTTTAGGTATCCGTTTTCCGCGACTGTTTCCGATTTCAAGCAAACAATCGCTTGAAGAAAAACAACGCAATAAAAAACTGAACGAGCAGATGAAAGCTTTTGAGGATGCCTTTGACTATTTTATTCATCAGGAATTGGCTTCCATTACTATTCGCTCAGCTGTCAGGGATATTCAGCGGGCAAGACAGGCGATGCGTCATTATCTGGACTCAATAAAAATGAATGCAGCGGAAAAAGAACACGCCCGTACAGAATTAATCGAAAAACAGACTTCCCTGAAAAAGCTGGCCGAAAAAATCGATACTGATTTATACGAACAGAAAATCAGCCAGAAACTGGAAAAGCAGTTATATTATGTGCTTGAACGCCTGTCGATCCGGTTTCATGATTTATTTAAAGAAACATTTAACCCTGCGACAATAACCGGTTCAGGCAAAAAAGCCCAACAGCAATTGAAAAATAGTTTCGAAAACCTTCTTGACTATGCTGGCTATGAACTATTACAGGAATTACGAGCGGTCTCCTTGCGCATCGAATCGTTCATTTACGATTTGAAACAAGAGGTTTATTTTGAGTATACAAACAAGAGCAGCCAGATAGATACAACCTTTTTACTGCCTGATTTTGAAGAATCGGAATTGACGACGCCTGAATATGAACAGGCATTTTCAAATCTGAATGCACAAACATTCGATAAAGAATTGAAACAATTTAACGGGACAAAGGCATTTTTTGCTAAAAATCAAAAGGAATCGATGAAAGAAAATCTATTTGAACGTTTATACCCTTTTGCAGATCAATATATTACTGAAAACGGCAAAACGATGCACACTCACTATACGCGTCAATGGCATGACATGATGGATGCCATGAAACAATTTATTGTGCAGCATGCTGAAAACTATATTGATCATCAATTACGAATGATAAGCGATCAGTCGATTGATCTGGGAACGTTAAGTCAAAAACACGACACGCTCACACAGATTTTAACGAACTATGAGGAGTTGAACCGATCATGACGGAAAAACAGCATAAGATCATGCTGGTAGATGGAATGGCTCTGCTTTTCCGCGGATTTTTTGCAACAGCATTCAGGGGAAATTTCATGAAAACGCGTGATGGGATCCCGACCAATGGTGTCTATCAATTTATGCGATACTTTCTTGATGCAGCAGACAGGTTCAAACCGACGCATGTTATTTGCTGCTGGGACATGGGGAGTAAGACATTCCGGACGGATTTATATGATGGCTATAAGGCCAATCGTTTGGATCCGCCTGAAGAGCTGATTCCACAATTTGATCTTGTCAAGGAAGTTGTGGAAGCTTTTGACATTCCAAATATCGGTTTGGAAAACTTTGAGGCAGATGACTGTATTGGCACACTGGCAAGACAATATGCGGCCGTTCATGACGTCCTGATTTTAACCGGTGATCAGGACATTTTACAGCTAGTTGATGATCGCATTCGTGTAGCAATTATGCGTAAAGGGATCGGGAACTATGAAATGTTTGAAAAGGATACATTTGTCAGCCAAAAGGGCATTCTACCAGGGCAAATGGTTGACTTGAAAGGATTAATGGGCGATACCTCGGATAATTATCCTGGCGTGCGGGGAATTGGCGAAAAAACAGCACTAAAATTGATACAGGAATATGAAACAATCGATCAAATACTTGATCATATTGACCATTTGCCAAAGGGTATTCAAAAGAAAATCAGGGAAAACATAGACATGCTTTATTTATCAAGGGAACTGGCTCAAATTAAATGTGATATCCCGATCAAATGTGCATTGGATGATGCAGCATGGCTCTACGATAAACGCATTGTGGAAGATAAATTTACCGATTTGGAATTTGGGAATTTAATAAAGTTGGTCAATTAAATGAGAAAATAGAATGTGTTTGTTTTTCACATGTTTTTTTAAGCAGATTATTGAATCAGCAGTTGACTCGTAGACTCTTCACGACGAGTGAGCCTGAGTCCCCCGCAGACATACCATTCAGCTGTCTTGTCCAGGACGCCGTGTCGATAATAATAATTTGCTGTTTGATAATAGTGAATATTCAATAAAGTTTGCCCGCCGGCGCATACAGACCAGCGGGCTATTGTTCCATTTAAGGTAAATGGTTTGGGTTGGTCTGTGTTACTTTCATTGGAGTGCAAAAATCAGCCGAAACAGCTCCAACCGAATTGTATGGTACGGAGATTATCAGAGGCGGCGAGGGATGTTTAAGTGACGGTTATTTGAAAAATCCGGAAAAAAATTGCTTTAGATTGGTGTCATGATAATCCGGATGCAGGGGATGATAAAATACAACCGATGAAAAGAAGGTGATGACAATCGTTTTTACACAACAGGAAATCAGTAACTGGACAAATCAGTATCCAATACTGAAGGATATCATTGCTTTAAACCCTGTTTTTTGGATAAATCCGAATCTTAATAAAATCAATGAGACGGCATCACTGCCATTTACACGCGATGATATAGAGGAAGCCGAATCACTCTGGCATCGCTTTGCCCCAATGTTGGAAAATGAATTCCCCGAAACACGCGATACAAATGGTATCATCGAATCACCTTTAAAAATTGTCAGCAGTATGAGAAAAGAACATTTACCCGAAATGGCTGGTGAGCTTTATCTGAAATGTGATCATGAACTGCCGATTGCCGGTTCTATCAAAGCGAGGGGAGGTATTTACGAAGTGCTGCAGTATGCGGAAAAACTGGCACTTGACGCGGGAATGGTGCATAGAGATGATGATTATGAGGTATTTTCAACCAGCAGATTTAAAGAATTTTTCAGTCAGTATTCGATTGGTGTCGGATCAACTGGCAATCTGGGCCTGAGCATCGGCATCATCAGTGCCAAACTTGGCTTCAATGTTTCCGTATACATGTCCACTGACGCTAAACAATGGAAGAAGGATTTGCTGCGTGAAAAAGGTGCTGAGGTACTGGAATTTGAGGGAGATTTCAGTGAAGCCATCTCTGCCGGCAGGGAGCAGACCATCGCGGATGCCAATGGTTATTTCGTTGATGATGAAGATTCGAGTCATCTATTTTTAGGCTATAGTGTTGCTGCGCTCAGACTGGAACAACAGTTGAAGCAGAAAGACATTCAAGTAGATGCCGATCATCCATTATTTGTTTATCTTCCGTGTGGGGTTGGCGGCTCACCGGGCGGTATTACATTTGGCTTGAAGCAAGTTTTCGGTGACCATGTCCATTGTTTTTTTGCCGAACCGACCCATTCGCCGTCTGTATTGATTGGTCTTGTGACAGGGGAGATGGATCGGATCAGTGTCCAGGACTTTGGTATCGATAATCGGACGGAAGCGGATGGATTGGCTGTCGGACGCCCTTCTCAATTTGCGACAGCCATCAGCGGTCAATTGGTGAGTGGCATCTACACACTTGAGGATGATGAGCTATATCGATTGCTGGCAAATCTTGCTGACAGTGAAGGAATTTATTTGGAACCGTCGGCAACAGCTGGACTTACCGGCCCTGAGCGGATATATCCGTATATACGGAAAAATAATATCGATGTCAGCAATGCTGCACATATCGCTTGGGCAACTGGCGGTTCACTTGTACCTGAAAAAGATATGAAATTGTTTTATAATAAGGGAAAGCGTTTGAGATAGGAAGGTTGTTTTATTATGAAAGTGGCCCAAAACATGGCAGAGTTAATCGGGGAAACACCGGTTGTTCAATTGCACCATGTGGTTCCGGAAAGTGCAGCTGATCTCTTTTTGAAACTCGAATCGTTTAACCCGAGTAAAAGTGTCAAAGACCGGGCGGCGTACAGCATGATTAAAATGGCAGAAGAAGAAGGTGTACTGAAACCAGGTGCGACGATTATTGAACCAACAAGCGGCAATACCGGGATCGGCTTGGCGATGACTGCGGCTGCGAAAGGTTATCGGGCTATTATGGTGATGCCGGACAACAGCACTCAGGAACGCCGGAATATTTTGCGGGCATATGGAGCAGAAGTCGTGTTAACCCCAAGTGAAGACAAGATGCCGGGCGCAATCAAAAAAGCGAATGAATTAAACAAGGCAATACCAAACAGCTTTATCCCACAGCAATTTGAAAATCAAGCTAATCCGGATATCCACCGGACAACGACTGCTCTGGAAATTTATGAGCAGATGAATGGGGAACTGGATTCATTTGTGGCAACTGCAGGGACCGGTGGAACGATTACTGGAACCGGAGAAGTATTAAAAGAAAAATTACCTGATTTGCATATTGCAGTTGCTGAACCAAAAGGATCTCCGGTATTGTCAGGCGGAAAGCCAGGTTCGCATAAATTAGTCGGAACCAGTCCTGGGTTTGTACCAGATATACTAAATACATCCATTTATGATGAGATTTTCCAAATTGACGATGAAGACGCTGTCGATATGTTTAAGACACTTCCACGTAAAGAAGGGATCTTCATCGGCTTATCTGGCGCCGCGGCAGTGTTTGCAGCGGTAAAAGTTGCCAAACGACTTGGGAGAGGCAAAAAGGTGTTATGTATGGCACCTGATACAGGCGAACGTTATTTAAGTATGAATCTATTTGATGGATGAATGAACAGTTTTGCAAGCTGTTCATTCATCAGATTTTTAGTTGTTCCAATGCCAATAATAAACCCGCGGCAATCCCCAATAAAGCCAATAATCTTGTATGAGATAGCCACCGACAAAAAGGATCATCTGCCAATCAAGCTGTTTCATTCATTTACTCCTTTCGTCACACGCTTCTTCATGATTCTATTCTCATATGAACCTGTCTAAGAACCGTGTAAAGGGCATCTGTCACAGTCTTTTCTCCAGATGCATACTGTATTGAATGAAGTATGATTCAG
>NZ_DATGTI010000113.1:0-27240 GCF_035301925.1 Lentibacillus sp.
AAGCGAAGTTCAGCGAGCCTTACTGCTGTATCATATGGTCAGGGATGATTTAAAGAGTCTTTCCCGATACGTTGCAAAGCATCCAAGAAGCCGTGAAATAAAAGCTGTGATTGGGATAACCATGCTGAACAGAGGGACACGGCGGCTGGGCTTCGAAACCTTTTCAATCCAAAACCGATTTTACCGTCTGTACAAACAACTGACATGCTTGCTTATTAATTTTATTGCGGACAGCTCAAACGGGGATCCACCTGCCTATTTGTTCATGTCCACGAACCGGCTGCTGAATTACCCAAAAGTGTAAATCAGGCACTTTCGGATTGACTGATGGGACTGATGGGGATTTGGTGAAACGTTATTTCGGGTCTCGAGCCAATACGTATATTAAGACCGGTCTGTCCAAGTCCCTCACTGATATAAAAAGGTGTTTTGTCATGCATATGCAATCCTTTAATCATATTCTGCTTTGCGAGCTGGCCCATTTTAACAAGATGATATGCTTTGGGATAGCAGATTTGGCCGCCATGGAAATGTCCGGCCATCAAATAATCGAAAGGATGGCCCTGCATATCAAGAACGACGTTGGGATCATGTGTCAAAACAATATTCGTGCCTTCTTCTATACCCTGATAAGCCAGAGACAGGTTGCTGCGTCTCGTGCTATAGTCATCAATCCCGATGATATTGATAACGTGCCCATTGATTGAAAAATTGACATTCTCATTCTGCAGAACATGGATATCATGCTGCTTTAAAACGGTAATAAGTTTCGTTAAATCCCGGTCTTTCAGGACATAATCATGATTCCCGAGAACGGCGTAAATACCATATGCAGGTTTCATATCACGTAAAACGCGTAAATACGGCAGCAGCTTTGGGATTGTCCGCTTGCGGTCAAGAAAGTCACCGGTCAATGCAATCATATCGACTGATTCATTTTTCAGTTTGTCCGCCAGCTGGGACGGTGTTAACGATATATTCTCCAAATGCAGATCGGATAGATGAAGGATTGATAATGCAGGAAGTCGTCCGTCAGACTCAGGCACGATATTGATTTTATTAATCTGTATATCTTCTGTATTTTTATATGCTTTGTATAGACAAAAACCGATAATAACGATTATAAGCATTATGATTGAATACGTCATGGCATCACTCCTCTCCAATTAAATTATAGCATCCAGGTGAGGGGACAGGCATTGGTAATTGAAGCCAAAAGGGCTGGTTTGCAATGGAGGTAAAACGATGGAGAAGCAAAAGGCACTATTTTTACCATTCATGCAAATTCCAACGGGTCATCATCATGTTGCAGATGCATTGATTGGAGAAATCCAATCCTGGCATAAAGATATCGTGTGCGACAAAGTGGATATTTTGTCATACAGCTATGGCAGTCTGGAGAAAATGGTTTCTGCCACCTATTTAAACTGGATTAAATTTTTTCCGGATGTTTATGACTGGTTGTACAAGCGTGCTGCATATAAACAGACGTCTTTACATAACCGGCGTTATCTTTATGAAGTCATGTTCATCCATTTTTTGAAACGGCTGACCAAGCAGCATGATGCTCGTATCCTATTTTGTACGCATGCTTTGCCATCGAACATGGCGAGTGCGTTAAAAGTGAAAAACAAACTGCAGTCAGTCACAGTTAATGTTTATACAGACTTTTTCGTAAATGGTGTTTGGGGAATTGACGGGATTGATTACCACCTAGTTCCGACATTGATGGTAAAGGAATATTTAGTGTCAAGAGGGGTCCGGCCCGAACAAATTTATGTTACAGGCATACCAATTGATAATGCGTTTCGGTCAGAAAAAAGAAATAAATCGATGAACGGCGATACCTTAAAGGTGCTGGTTACCGGCGGCAGTCTGGGTGCAGGTTCACTGAAAAATTTGCTGCCAACACTCAGTTCGGGTAAAATTCATTATATCGTGTTGTGCGGTCAAAACGAAACATTGTATCGGGCATTACGCTGGAACCGGCGGGAAATGATAACACCGATTCCATATATCGACAATAAAGCCGACATGAATCGATTGTACGATCAGGTTGATGCGGTTCTGACAAAGCCTGGGGGGGTTACAGTCAATGAATGCCTCATGAAACGGAAACCAATTTTTTTATATCACCCGTTGCCGGGGCAGGAAAGAATCAATGCCGAACAGCTGGAGCAGATGGGTGCAGCGATTCCGGTTGATATGGATGAACATGTGGAAGCGCAATTATTACATTTTTTAACGGATGAGACTAAACGAAAAATGTATAAGGAAAATGTTGAGGCCTATCATCGCCACCTTGATCAACGGTCGTTGCCAGCTATTATTGCAAATATGCTCAAGAAAAAACATTAGCGGAATGAAACGCTGATGTTTTTTGGTTTACATAAGCTGAGAAAGCGTCAAATTCAGGGTGCCATTATTGAAATCGGCTAACTCACCGATTTCTTCAAGTCTGACACTCCCACCTCTAAAGGACGCTGGCAGCTGAATTTTTCTCAGTCCTGTATCCGTCTTAATCCTTATGCCTCACCTGATTCTGTATTCGATTCCGGGCTGCCGATTGTAATTTCTTTGACAGGCATTGTATGCATGCTGCGGGCTGTGACGTGTGACTGAACGTGATAGACGGCGTCTGTATCAAAAGTTTTTTCCACGGTGTATTGGCCATCACCAGTGTTTTCAGCCGCAATCATCTCACTTGCGTCTTTGTTGCCGTCCTGCCAGATTTCAAATTCCACTTCACTGGCATCTGATATAGGATCCCCGTCCTGGGTGACAGTGACGGTAAACGTAACGGAATCACCCTTATCAGCCTGTTCAGGGACTTCCAAATCTGCTTCAATTGGTGTTGCAGTATCTGGTTCATTGCTGGAAGATTCATTATCGGCATCTCCGTTTTGTCCGCATGCGGCAAGGAGGCTGACAATGGCGATGAGTATGATAACCATTGATTTTCGCATATGGGTAATTGGGTAACGTCCTTTCTATAAAATTTTCTATATTTAATTATACGAGCCGCCTCCAAGAGAAACAACCGACTTATATGAACCCTTTGTGAATGATTTTTCGGTTGCATATCGGGTAAAATGGATAGTGAAATATAAATAGTCTCCAAACGAATATTTGTTCGTTTTTCAGTTAAAATATCAGCATTATTGTGATAGAATAGATTCATGGAATGGAATGAACGGAGGTTTTCAGTTTGGAAAATCAATTTGAACTGGTGGCAAATTATGAGCCCCGCGGCGATCAGCCCGAAGCGATTAAAGAAATCGTTGAAAAGGTGAAAGCCGGGCAAAGACATCAGACATTGCTTGGTGCGACGGGCACGGGGAAGACGTTCACGGTTTCCAATGTTATAACGGAGATAAACCGTCCGACATTGGTGATTGCCCATAACAAAACATTGGCTGGGCAGTTATATAGTGAATTTAAGGAATTTTTTCCGAATAATGCTGTCGAATATTTTGTCAGTTATTATGACTATTATCAGCCGGAAGCATATGTGCCATCGACTGATACGTTTATTGAAAAAGACGCCAGCATAAACGATGAAATCGACAAACTGCGCCACTCGGCAACATCTGCTTTGTTTGAACGCCGTGATGTGCTGATTGTTGCCAGTGTGTCATGCATTTACGGTCTGGGGTCACCGGAAGAGTATGAGAGCCAGGTCCTTTCGTTAAGAATGGGAATGGAAAAGGATCGCGATCAACTGTTACGGGATCTGGTCGATATTCAGTATGCGCGGAACGACATTGACTTCCAGCGTGGGACATTCAGGGTGCGCGGCGATTCGGTCGAAGTCATTCCGGCTTCCCGCGAGGAACATTGTATCCGAATTGAATTTTTTGGTGATGAAATTGATCGGATCCGGGAAGTTGACGCATTAACAGGGGAAATTATCGGTGACCGGGAACATGTTGCCATTTTCCCGGCATCCCACTTTGTCACCCGTGAAGAAAAGCTGAAAAAAGCAATTGAAAATATTAAAACTGAACTGGAGGAACGGTTGGCTGAACTGCGTGAACAGGATAAACTGCTGGAAGCACAGCGTCTTGAACAACGCACCAATTATGACATCGAAATGATGGAAGAGATGGGCTTTTGTTCCGGGATTGAAAACTATTCACGCCATCTGACGTTCCGTGAACCGGGATCGACACCTTATACATTGCTTGACTTTTTTCCGGATGATTTTTTGTGTGTCATTGATGAATCACATGTGACACTGCCGCAAATCAGAGGAATGTATAATGGGGACAGAGCGCGTAAACAAGTGCTGGTTGACCATGGTTTTCGCCTGCCGTCTGCACTGGATAACCGTCCATTGAAATTTGAGGAATTTGAAAAAGCAACGAACCAGCTCATTTACGTTTCGGCAACGCCTGGCCCGTATGAAGAGGCACACGCACCGGATGTGACCGAGCAGATTATCCGACCGACCGGATTGCTTGATCCGAAAGTCCATGTCAGACCGATCGATGGTCAGGTGGATGATCTGATTGCGGAAATCAGAAAGCGGTCCAAGCGCAATGAACGTGTACTGGTCACGACGTTAACGAAAAAAATGTCCGAGGATTTGACGGATTACTTAAAAGAAATCGGGATCAAGGTTGCCTATCTGCACTCGGAGATTAAGACGTTGGAACGGCTTGAAATTATCCGGGATTTACGGGTCGGCAAATACGATGTGCTTGTCGGCATTAACCTGCTGCGGGAAGGACTGGATATTCCGGAAGTATCACTTGTCGCCATCCTCGATGCTGATAAGGAAGGCTTTCTGCGTTCCGAGCGCTCGCTGATCCAGACAATGGGACGTGCAGCACGTAATGAAAATGGGGAAGTCGTCATGTACGGTGATAAGGTGACAAGCTCGATGCAAGTTGCGATTGATGAAACAAACCGGCGCCGTGAAAAACAAATGGCGTATAATGAACGATACAATATTACACCAAAAACAATCCGCAAAGATGTCCGTGATGTTATCCAGGCAACGGTAGCAGCTGAGGACGTTGAGGATTATGAGCACAAGAAAACGAATATTGCCGAGATGACGAAAACCGAGAAAGCAAAAATGATTGACAGCATGGAAAAAGAAATGAAAGAAGCGGCCAAAGCGCTTGATTTTGAGAAGGCTGCCGAGCTTCGCGATATTGTACTTGAACTTAAGGCAGAAGGCGCCTGAGGACGGCGACTTTTAAGCAAATACTACCAAGCAAAGTGGAAGGATGACCTGTTCATGCCGAGCAAATCAATTACAATCCAAGGTGCACGCGCACATAATTTACAAAATATCAACGTGTCAATTCCAAAAAATAATTTTGTCGTATTGACAGGGCTGTCCGGATCAGGCAAATCGTCACTGGCCTTTGATACACTTTATGCGGAGGGACAGCGTCGTTACGTGGAGTCCTTGTCCGCCTATGCACGTCAGTTTTTAGGGCAGATGGATAAGCCTGATGTTGACGCTATTGAAGGCTTGTCCCCATCTATTTCAATCGACCAGAAAACAACAAGCAATAATCCGCGCTCAACCGTTGGAACAGTTACGGAAATTTATGATTATCTGCGGCTATTATTTGCCCGGATTGGCCGGCCGACATGTCCGCGGCATGGAATCGAAATCAGTTCCCAGACAGTACAGCAAATGGTGGATCGGATACTCGAATACCCTGAACGGACAAAAATGCAAATTCTTGCACCAGTTGTCTCCGGGCGTAAGGGGGAACACGTCAAAACGATCGAACAGCTGAAACAGGAAGGGTATGTCCGTATCCGTGTCGATCAGGAGATGCGTGAAGTGACAGATGACATTCAGCTTGATAAGAACAAAACACATTCCATTGAAGTGGTGGTTGACCGAATCATTGTCAAAGAAGGTATTTCCGGCCGTTTGAGTGATTCGATCGAAACAGCACTGAAATTGGGCGACGGGAATATCATAGTCGATGTGATCGGTGATGAAGAACTGTTGTTCAGTGAACATCATGCGTGTCCGATCTGCGGTTTTTCAATTGGTGAACTCGAACCACGGCTGTTTTCATTTAACAGCCCGTTTGGTGCCTGTCCGTCCTGTGATGGGCTTGGAACAAACCTTGAAGTCGATTTGGATCTCGTTATCCCTGATTGGGAGAAAACATTAAAACAGCATGCGATTGCACCGTGGGAACCGATCAGTTCCCAGTATTACCCACAGCTCCTGAAAAGCGTCTGTGACCATTATGGCATTGACATGAATATTCCGGTTAAAGATATCCCGAAAAAACAGCTTGACAAGATTTTATACGGAAGTGGCAAAGAAAAAATCCGTTTCGAATATAAAAATGATTTTGGCAAACTGCGTGATAATTATATTTATTTTGAAGGTGTCCTGAATAACATCGCACGAAGATACCGGGAGACACCGTCCGATTTCACACGGGATCTGCTGTCAAAATATATGGCCGATAAAAAATGTCCAACCTGCAACGGACACCGTCTCAAGGAAGAAGCGCTGGCGGTGTTGATAAACGGGAAGCACATCAGCGCAGTGACTGATTATGCCATAAGAGAAGGAAAGGCATTTTTTGAAAATCTTGACCTGACGGAAAAAGAAAAAACAATCGCTCAATTAATCCTGAAAGAAATAACGGATCGTCTGGAATTCCTGAATAATGTCGGGCTTGACTACTTAACGCTGTCTCGCAGAGCCGGAACCCTGTCCGGTGGTGAAGCACAACGCATCAGGCTGGCCACACAGATCGGCTCAGCCTTGACCGGGGTCCTGTACGTCCTGGATGAACCATCAATCGGCCTGCACCAAAGGGATAACCATCGCCTGATCAATACATTGAAACAGATGCGTGATTTGGACAATACACTGATTGTCGTGGAACATGATGAAGATACCATGCTGGCAGCTGATCATTTGATTGATATCGGTCCCGGGGCTGGCGAGCATGGCGGTCAGATTGTTGCCAGTGATACGCCGAAAAACGTGATGAAGAACCCGGAATCTCTGACAGGACAATATCTCGCCGGCGATAAGTATATACCATTGCCGGCAAAACGGCGCAAGCAGAATAAACGCAAGCAGATTAAAGTTGTCGGCGCTGAGGAAAACAATCTGAAAAATGTCGATGCATCATTTCCAATCGGGCTGCTGACAGTTGTTACAGGTGTTTCTGGTTCCGG
Source organism: Lentibacillus sp. (assembly GCF_035301925.1). Lineage (GTDB taxonomy): Bacteria > Bacillota > Bacilli > Bacillales > Amphibacillaceae > Lentibacillus. Next base: position 7,183 of record NZ_DATGTI010000113.1, read on the forward strand.
TAAAAGTTCATTGGTTAACGAAATTTTATACAAATCGCTGGCCAAACAATTGAACCGTGCTAAAGTCAAACCGGGTAAACACCAGCGGATTAACGGTCTCAAGAACATCGAGAAAGTAATCGATATTGACCAGTCGCCAATCGGCCGGACACCGCGTTCAAACCCGGCAACCTATACCGGTGTGTTTGATAACATCAGGGACGTTTTCGCTCAGACAAATGAAGCAAAAATACGCGGTTATAAAAAAGGCAGGTTCAGCTTTAACGTGAAGGGCGGACGCTGTGAAGCATGTAAAGGTGATGGCATCATCAAAATCGAAATGCACTTCTTGCCGGATGTGTACGTCCCATGTGAAGTATGCCATGGCAAACGCTATAATCGCGATACGCTGGAAGTGAAATATAAAGGGAAAAGTATCGCGGATGTTCTTGATATGACCATTGAAGAAGCATTGAACTTTTTCAATAATATTCCGAAAATCAAACGAAAACTGCAGACAGTTTATGATGTGGGACTTGGCTACATCAAACTCGGCCAGCCCGCCACAACCTTGTCCGGTGGGGAAGCACAGCGGGTCAAGCTGGCAAGTGAACTCCATCGCCGGTCCAACGGCAAATCGTTTTACATTTTGGATGAACCGACAACAGGTCTGCACACCGATGATATCAATCGGTTGATGAATGTGCTGCAGCGGCTTGTCGAGAATGGCGACACGGTACTGATTATCGAGCATAATCTGGATGTTATCAAAACAGCGGACCATATCATTGATCTTGGCCCTGAAGGCGGTGACGGCGGCGGTGAAATTATCGCGACCGGCACACCGGAAGAAATTGCTGAAAACGAGCAGTCGTATACAGGCCGCTATTTGAAGCCAATTTTGGAACGGGATCGCAAGCGGATGGAACGTGACATGAAACAGCGGGAAAAAGTCGGAACAAAATGAGTAAAGGCGGCAGACCTTATTGGTTTGCCGTCTTATTTTTGGTTTGAAAAGTAAAAAGCGAATCAGGTGCCTGCTTTTTATCGGGGGGATCTGTGATATATCAACCGAATTTAGAGGGTATCGACCAAACGGGAGATATATCAACCAAATTTCGAGGATATCAACCAAACTGCAGATATATCAACCAAATTTCGAGAATATCGACCGAACAGAAGATATATCAACCAAACTGGAGATATATCATCGGGAAGTCAAACATATCCCGGTCAAAACTTTTGACGCCATTCTGTCATTCCGATAAGGTTAAAGAAGAGGTTTATGCTGGGAGGAACTGGATGATGAAGCCAATTGAAATCGAAAGGGTCCAACAACAGTTGGAAGAGTTTACCGATAAAGATGTTTATATTCATTTAGAAACGACGAATGGCGCCTATGCGAGCCATTTAAATAAAGCTTATAATGTTGGTGCATATATTCGTAATGCAAAGGTCAATTTTTCACAGGCTAAAATTATTGGTGCCGGCAACAGCTATCGGGTTGGATTAAAACTGGAAATGGGTTGGATATATGCGGAAGGATTGACAGACTGGACGATGCATGAGGGAAACCAGCTGTTATTGGCCGGACATGATCGTGAAGGTCGGTTGATGGTTGCATTGCATATCAGTGAAACACCACTTGGTCAATAGTTGAAATTTGTAAGAAATCACTCATAATCTCTGCAGCAAAGGGTCAGGTGAATAGGATGGAAAACCATGTTGTTGTCATTTATCCGCACCCGGATGATGAATCATTCGGTGCTGCCGGAACGATTACGAAATACCGTGAGCAGGGAGTGCCCGTCACATATTTGTGCGGAACATTGGGTGAAATGGGCAGAAATATGGGATCACCCGTGTTTGCCAATCGGGAAACACTTCCGGAAATCCGCAAAGAAGAATTGACAAATGCATGTTCGAAATTGGATGTTGAGCTTCGTATGCTCGGGTACCGTGATAAAACATTGGAATTTGAAGACAGACGTCAGGTTGCCGAACATTTAAAAGGTATCCTTGAGGAGATTCAGCCGAGCCTGATTATTACGCATTATCCGGAATATGCTGTGCATCCCGATCATAATGCGCTGGGGGCAGCAGCTATCGAGGCAGTCCGGCTGATGAATCCGGAAAGCCGTCCGACTGTCTGGGCACAGGCGATCAGCAATGACTATATTGATGAACTCGGAAAGCCGGATATCATTAATGACGTGACGCCGTTTTTTGAGCAAAAGATGGATGCCATTCTTTGTCATAAATCACAGGCCAGCGGGATATTGGGACAATTTCAGGAAAACTTGACAACAAATGATGTGAAAGAAGCAGCCAAACAGCAGCTGGGTAAAGAGGCGTTTTATATTTGGGATTTTCGTTGAATAAACTACTGTGAAAGGAGGAAGTGTAACATGAGAAAACGATTATATCGATCAAATTCTGAGCGTATGATCGCAGGGATTTGCGGAGGACTTGCGGAATACTTCGATATTGACCCAACCATTGTCCGCTTGCTTTTTGTGGCACTGGCATTTGCTGGCGGTGCATCCATCTACGCTTATATTATTGGTATTTTCGTTATCCCTAATGAGCGGGAGGTGCGTTAATGCTGCTTCGCTGGATTATATCGGTTTTTTTGAATGCCGTCGCACTGGTCGTTGTTGCAGAGCTATTCAGTTCATTCCATCTGGACGGATTTGGCACTGCACTGTTGGCCAGTGTCATTCTTGGTATTTTAAATGCCATTGTTAAGCCTGTATTGGTTGTTTTGACATTGCCGATCACGTTACTGACACTCGGGCTGTTTTTATTTGTCATCAATGCCATCACACTGATGATCACACAAGCCATCATGGACGATTCATTTGTTATTGAAGGATTTGGGACAGCTATTATTGCAGCTGTTATCTTATCCATATTGAACTTGCTGTTGAACAAACTTGTCAGGGAAACCGTCAAATAGTCGCAGGTGAAGTCCCCCTGCGATTTTTTGTTGGGACATCACGGTGGGACATGGGGTCTGACCCTTTGTCCCAACCCTTTGTCCCACTCCTTTAATTTTTTCGGTTCTATTAGTCGATGACAATACGCGCATCATACTAAAATATGCTACAATATTAGTCAGCATGATGCAGGATTTAATGGAGGTTTCAATAAATGGCGACAGTCCGTACGAAAGATTTGCTGGAAAACTTCAACCTGACCCTCGTAGCAGGTGGTGACGGCATTCACCGGGAAATTATTTCAAGTGATGTCCATCGTCCAGGTATTGAAATGACCGGCTATTTTCATTACTATCCAAAAGAACGTGTTCAACTGATTGGCAAAACAGAAATGGCTTATTTTCTTGATTTGCCGGATAAAGACAAAAAAGAACGCATGGAACAGCTGTGCACCGACATAACCCCTGTTATTGTCATTTCACGGGGGATGGATATTCCCGATGTGATGCTGGAAACTGCGGATAAGGCAGGCGTCCCGATACTGCATTCACCCCGAAAAACTACTCGTGTCATCAGCAGGCTGACCAACTATCTGGAGGCAAAATTTGCGCCGTTTACAGCCATACATGGTGTGTTGGTCGATATTTATGGTGTTGGGGTGCTTCTGACAGGGCAAAGTGGTGTCGGCAAAAGTGAATCAGCACTTGAATTGGTGAAGCGGGGACATCGGCTGGTTGCAGACGACAGTGTGGAAATTCGGCAGGAGGATTATGACAGGCTGATCGGTAATTCGCCACCATTGATTGAGCACTTGCTGGAAATCCGCGGGCTGGGTATCATTAATGTGATGACCCTTTTCGGCGCTGGAGCTGTCAGGAGTCATAAAAAAATCTCATTGATTATCAATCTGGAATTGTGGGATGAGAAGAAACAGTACGATCGTCTCGGACTTGACGAAGAAAAAATGAAAATCATGGACGTTGAACTTCCCAAGGCAACCATTCCGGTTCGTCCCGGACGGAATCTTGCCGTCATCATTGAAGTTGCTGCCATGAACTTCCGGCTGAAGCGGATGGGGGTTAATGCTGCTGAAGAGTTTTCCGAGCGGCTGAAAGAGATGATTGATGAGGGAAATGCTATAGACTAGGGGTGGTTTAATTGACGTGCAGTGCACCTGCGTTGGATCCTGTTTTTTTGGACATAGGTCCTCTGACCATTTATTGGTATGGGTTGATCATAGCCTTTGGAGCTTTTTTGGGGTTGTATGTCGCAACAAAAGAATCTGACCGGCTGGGATTGCAAAAAGATTTGATGATTGATCTGGTTGTGTTTGCCATCCCGGTTTCCATCATATTTGCGCGTATTTATTATGTTATTTTTGAATGGGATCGCTATGCAGGTGGACCATGGTGGGACGTTTTTGCCATCTGGGAAGGCGGTATTGCCATTCATGGTGCATTAATCGGGGCGGTTTTGACAGCCGTTATTTTTGCAAGCGTAAGACATGTTCCGTTCTGGCAGCTGGCGGATATTGCCACACCAAGTTTGATTTTGGGGCAGGCAATCGGACGCTGGGGTAACTTCATGAACCAGGAAGCACACGGCGGGCCGATCAGCGAGGCGACATTTAACACTTTTCATACATATTTGCCTGATTTCATTATGAACCAGATGTGCATTGAAGGTGTGATGTATCATCCGACGTTTTTATATGAATCAGTCTGGAACATATTAGTGTTTATATTCCTGTTGATATTGCGCCGCAGGAATCCGTTGCGCGGTGAAGTATTCCTGAGTTATCTAATGGCATACTCGGTCGGCCGGTTCTTTATTGAAGGTATGCGGACAGACAGCTTATATGTGCCTGGAACCGGAATCCGGATGGCACAGCTCATTTCGATCATCATTGTTCTGGCTGTCATTGCTATAATCTGGTACCGACGCAAATCTGGAATGGCCACTAAACATTACGATGGTAAAAAGATGAAAAAGAATAAGAAATGATAGAAAAGCGGGTGATGGGCAATTGACTGGAATTTTGCAGCGGGGTTTGCAGCAAGGACTCCAAGTAACATGGACATTAGGGAAAGTCATTTTCCCCATTACACTGATTGTGACTATATTGCAGTATACGCCGGTACTGCCCTGGGTTATTGATCAAATCAGTCCATTAATGGGCCTGCTGGGGCTGTCCGGTGAGGCCGCTGTACCGTTAGTATTGGGCAATGCTTTGAATTTATATGCCGGCATTGCAGCGATTGTGTCATTTGAGTTTACAGTAAAAGAAGTCTTTATATTGGCGGTTATGATGTCCTTTTCACATAACTTGTTTATTGAATCCACGGTGGCTTCCAAGGTTGGCGTGAGCTGGTGGCTCATTTCCGGTATTCGCATTTCACTCGCGTTAATATCTGCCACTGTGATTAACCTGCTGTGGAATGGCGGAGCGGAATTAGCGCAGTATGGTCTCATCTCGTCATCCGATGTCGTACTGAACGGGTGGGTTGAGATTTCATTACACGGATTGCAAACGGCACTCGTGGCTATTGTGCAGCTGGCACTAATTGTTATTCCATTAATGATTATTATGCAATTTTTCCGCGAGAAAGGCTGGCTGACTGCCATTTCTGATAAACTTGCTCCATTCACCAAAATGCTGGGAATGGAAAAAAACACATCCATGACGCTGGTGGCCGGACTGACAATTGGTCTTGCCTATGGTGCGGGTCTGATGATTCAGGCGGTGAAAGAGGATGGGGTATCAAGGCGGGATATGTATTTGGCATTGATCTTTCTTGTTTCCTGTCACGCGGTTGTTGAGGATACAGTGATATTTATTCCCCTGGGGATCCCTGTCTGGCCGTTATTGCTCATCCGTCTGGCCACTGCCATCGTATTGACGATGTGTGTCGCATTTGTTTGGAAACGATTGGATAAAAAGAACAGGAAGGAACCAGCACATGAACATTCATACCATACTCTTTGATCTTGATGGCACGTTAATTGACACAAACGAATTGATCATCGAATCGTTTATGCATACGTTTGACTATTACGGGAAAGATCTCTCCCGTGAGGAAGCCATTGAATTTATCGGCCCGCCGTTAAGAGAGACGTTTCAGCAAGTTGCTCCCGATCAAGTGGATGCCCTGGTTGACATATACAGACAGCATAATCAGCGGCACCATGATGATTATGTGAAGGCTTTCCCCAATGTTGCTGAAACACTGGCAGAACTGCAGAAAAGGCAGATTCAGCTTGGTGTTGTAACATCAAAAATGCGTGGAACGGCAAATATGGGCTTACGAACAACCGGGCTCGATGACTATTTTGAAATGGTTATAACACTTGATGATGTGACTCACGCCAAACCACATCCCGAACCAATTATAAAGGCAATCAAAGCATTGGATGCAAACGCGGATACAACCTTGATGGTTGGTGACAATTCGCATGATATTGAAGCAGGTCATCACGCGGGTGTTAAGACGGCAGGTGTTGCCTGGTCATTAAAAGGCAGGGAGAAATTATTGACATATAAGCCGTCGTACATGTTGGATGACATGTTGGACCTGCTGGAAATCACAGGAGTGTAAGCGATGCGGAAAACGAATCGATATCCTGTTGAACATGCCAATTCCCTTTGGCAAATCTATAAAACCGTACCATTCTGGAAAGTAATGAAAAATTTTATTTTTATTCAATTGGGAAGATACACCCCTTTTTTGCGTGTGAAAAATTGGCTTTACCGCACCTTTTTGCGGATGAAGGTCGGGAAAAAAACTGCATTTGCACTAATGGTGATGCCTGATATCATGTTTCCGGAAAAAATATCGGTCGGATCTAACTGTGTCATCGGCTATAATACGACTATCCTGGCACATGAATATTTGATCAAGGAATATCGGATTGGTGATGTGGTGATTGGCAATGATGTCATGATTGGCGCCAATACCACGATCCTGCCCGGCATTACGATTGGGGACGGTGCTGTCGTTTCTTCAGCAACACTGGTCAATCGGGATGTGCCGTCGGGAGCGTTTGTCGGCGGCAATCCGATGCGGGTGATTTATACGAAGGAAGAGATGGCGAAACGGATGGGTGAGGATAAGACTCCCGAATGATAGAAGACATTTAATTGCAATAGGGACTACTATCTGTAAAGGTCCGATTATTTTAACTTCATTCAGCGGAGAAAACAGTTCCGCTGAATGAAGTTTTTTATTATTGAAATTTTCTGTCATATATAGTATAATGTGCCATATAATGACAGCGCTTACATTAGTGCGCGTTATGATTAAAGAAACACTATAGCAAAAAAGCATCCGAAAATTAAAATATCGAGGGAGGAGATTCAGTTGTCGGCAGATGCGGGCGGTATTCATGACGTTATCAAAAACAGTAAGCTCGTGTATCCTGACCAAATGAAAACGGAATCAACACCGTTGGGAAGTCAGGAAGCATTTCAATCTTTATTAAAGAAGTCACAGGAAGAACCGGCAGCCTTTTGGGATGAAGTTGCACAGGAATTGCACTGGTTTGAACCATGGAAGGAAACGATAAGCGGAAGTTTACCGGACTTTGAGTTTTTCAAAGACGGTATCAGTAATGCCTGCTACAATCTTTTAGACAGGCATATTGAAAATGGTGCCGGTAATCGAACGGCGCTCATATGGGAAGGTGAAGACGGGGAAGAACGTATTTATACTTACCAAATGCTGCTGGCAGAAGTGAATCGGTTTGCCAATGTCCTTAAGTCACAGGGCATCCAAAAAGGTGATCCGGTTGTAATTTATCTTCCCAATCTTGCTGAATCGTTTATCGCAATCCTGGCCTGTTTTCGCTTGGGGGCTGTATACAGCACGGTATTCTCCGGTTTTTCCGAACAGTCTTTAAAAGATCGTTTAGACAGCTTTGAACCAAAACTGATTGTTACGGCTGACGCGGGTATCAGGCGCGGGAAAGTCATTCCGTTAAAAGAAAAAGTCGACCGGGTCATTGATGAAATCTCTGCTGTTAATCATGTGCTTGTCGTCGACCGTTTAGGTACCGAACCGGACATGAAAGAAGGAAGAGATTTATGGTGGCACGATGAACGCAAAAAGGCCAGTATCCATTGTGAACCTGCTCGTGTCGAGGCGAATGAACCGGGTATTGTGTTTTATACGAGCGGAACAACGGGTAAACCAAAGGGTGTTGTCCATTCAGGCATGGCTTTTGTCATTCAAAATTACATTTATGCGAAATATCATATGGATTACCGGCCGGACGATGTCTTCTGGTGTACCGCTGATGTCGGCTGGCTGACGATGCACATCTGGGGTGTTGCCGGTTCATTGGCGAATGGTGTAACAACGGTCGTCTATGAAGGTGCACCTGACTACCCTGAAAAGGACCGTTTTTATCAAATCATTGAAAAATATCGTGTCAGCAAACTATTCACGGCACCAACCGCTTTAAGGATGCTTCGTAGTCTTGGGGAAAAGGCGCTCGAAACTTACGATCTTTCCTGCCTTGATGTTGTATCACTGGTTGGAGAGCCGTTTGATCCGGATACATGGCACTGGACACGTGATGTTCTAGGGAAAAAACGAATTTGTGTGAACAATACGTGGGGCCAGACCGAAACAGCAGGCTGTCCATTAGCGGGAGCAGCTTGGCTGTCGCCGATGAAACCGGGGTCAGCAGGTATTCAATTTTTAGGTGCTGATGTTGACATTGTGGATGATGATGGCAACCCGGTCCCTCGTGGCACATTAGGCAACTTGATCATTCGTAAGCCGTTTCCAATGTTATGCCGTACGCTTTGGAAAGAACCTGAACGGTATTATCAAAAATACTTCAGCCAGGTGGAAGGAAGTTATTTCGCGAGTGACATTGCTTTAGAGGACGGGGACGGTTATTTCTGGGTCGTTGGTCGTTCGGATGATGCCTTTAATGTATCAGGGCACCGCCTGAGCACAATGGAGATGGAAAATGCCATTCTGGAAAGCGATACCGTATCCGAAACGGCGGTCATTGGCATCCCGGATGACATCAAAGGTGAGGTCCCTGTTGTATTTGCGACATTAAGAGATGAATCTGTTTCAGCAGAAGATGCTTTACAGGAACAAATAAAACAACAGGTTGTGGATCGTATTGGTCGGTTTGCCCGTCCGCAATCTGTGTGGTTTATCGAAGCGATGCCGAAAACCGTCAGCGGTAAAATTATGCGGCGTCTGCTGAAAGAAATTGTATCGTCCGGCGACGTGACCAGTGACGTTACCGGGCTTGAAAATCCAGATGTCATCGAACACATCAGAAATATTGTAACAGCAGAATTAAATCCGAAAACATAATTACGTAAAAGAAGAAGGCTACCGTTGCAGCAGCGGTGGCTTTCTTAAGTGTTCATGGTTTAAATGGAAGCGTTTTTTAGATACAATACCAGTAAAGTCATATAATGGAGGAAATCGATGGATTACGAAAACTTAACGCTGCACACAGATAAATACCAAATTAATATGATGTATGCACACTGGAAAAATAACTCCCATAATAGAAAGGCTGTTTTTGATGCGTATATCCGAAAAAATCCTTTTCGGAATGGCTATACGGTTTTTGCCGGACTGGAGAGGATTGTGCACTACATCAACAACTTGCACTTTACGGATGAAGATATCGACTACTTAAAACAGCAGGAAGAAAATTATGAAGAAGAATTTCTGGACGAGCTGCGTCGATTTTCCTTTACCGGGAACATTTATGCCATGCGTGAAGGAGAAATTATTTTTCCGAATGAACCGATCATCCGGGTTGAAGCACGTATTTTTGAAGCCCAGCTGGTTGAAACAGCCATTCTGAATTTCATGAACTATCAGAGCCTGATTGCAACCAAGGCAAGCCGCATTAAACAGATTGCCAACAACGATACGCTTGTTGAATTTGGTTCACGACGAGCTCAGGAGGCCGACGCTGCGGTTTGGGGCGCCCGCGCTGCTTACATCGCCGGATTTCATGCAACATCCAATGTGCGGGCTGGTAAGCTTTTTAATATTCCGACAAAAGGAACACATGCCCATTCATGGATCCAGGACCATGACACAGAGGAAGAGGCATTCATGAATTTTGCCAAGGCCATGCCTGATCAGGCGATATTGCTCGTCGATACATATGATACACTCAGATCGGGAATTCCCAATGCCATCAAAACCGGGAAGATGCTCGAATCGCAAGGAAAAAAATTGAAGTCCATCCGCCTTGACAGCGGTGATTTGGCCCGACTTTCGATTGAAGGCAGACAAATGCTTGATGAGGCAGGTATGGATTATGTTGAAATCATGGCTTCCAATGATCTTGACGAAGAAGTAATCATGCATCTGAAATTGCAAGGGGCCAAAATTGATTCGTGGGGTGTCGGAACAAAATTGATTACCGGTGCCAGGAAGCCATCACTCGGCGGTGTGTACAAACTTGTTGCCAGAGAAGACAAAAACAAGCTCATCCCCGTCATTAAGCTGTCTGAAGACCTGGCCAAGGTGACGACGCCCGGGCCGAAAAAAGTATACCGGATTATTAACCGCAAAACGAATAAATCGGAAGGCGACTATGTTGCACTTGAACATGAAACAGTGGATGACAGACCGCTGAAAATGTTCGATCCGCTATTCCCGCAAAAATTCAAATACGTGAATGACTACGAAGCGGTTGATCTTCTGCAGCCGATTTTCATCAATGGCAAACAAGTGTATCAACTGCCGACACTTGAAGAAATTCATCGTTATCATGAAAAGCAGCTATCCTATATATGGGCGGAAACATTGAGACTCTTGAACCCGCAAACGTATTATGTTGATTTGAGTTATGATTTATGGAAGATGAAACAGGATCTGATTGAGCAACGTTCGATAGATTAGAAATATAAATGGCTTATCTCTGTCGCGTCTAAATAAATATTTGGAAACATGTGTTGGGCGTGGGGATATTAGGAAAAATGCATTCGATCGGTTTTTAAGCGCGGCATTCATTACAGTATGGATGCTGCCGTTGCTTCTTTTGGCGAGTGTTTGTTCCATTTATGGTATACGAAGGAATCGTTCAGAAGTTGATGGCTGAGGATAGTTGAGGAGGAGGACCTCATATGAATTTGCCAACAGGATTACTACCGGCGATCAGGACAATGAAAGACTTTGATAAGGCTTTGGAATCTGAACATCACACCATTATTTTTCTGGAAACGAGACTTGCTCAGTTGAAAAGCCTCGTGACGTATTCAAGGCGTGCTGATAAACAGGTCTTGGTTCACTTCGATTTAATCCAGGGACTGAAAACTGATGAATACGGAATGGAGTTTTTAATTCGTCATATTAAACCAGATGGTATTGTTTCGACCAGGGGCAATATGATTAAGCTTGCCAAAAAACATAAGCTGCTTGCTATTCAGCGGATGTTTTTACTCGATAGTATGGCCCTTGATCAAAATTTAACATTAATTGAACGTTTTCAGCCGGATTGTATCGAACTTTTGCCTGGACTTATCCCGGATATTATTGAACAAATAAATAAAAATACCGGAATACCTGTGATTGCGGGAGGCCTTGTGAGGAGCATAGATGAAGTTTCTTCAGCCTTGGACGCAGGAGCGATTGCTGTATCGACTTCAAATACTGAATTATGGGAGATGTTATAAAAGGTCACTCACTTGTTGAAATTTTCAGTCATAATGTGTTACTATTTTCATAGAATGATAGCGCTTACAAAAATGATCACCATTAAACTTTTAAGGGAGTTGTGATTGTATGGCTGGTAATAGAGCGGTAGTCTATGTCAGGCCTGGAGAAGTAGAGGTACAGGATACAAATTATCCTGATCTGATCTTGCGGGATGGACCAGGCGTTAATCCACTGAATGTCGGCAGAAAATGTAATCATGGGGTCATTCTAAAGGTCGTTACAACAAACATTTGCGGAAGTGACCAGCATATGGTGCGAGGACGGACGACGGCACCGAGCGGACTTGTGCTGGGCCATGAAATCACCGGTGAAGTGATTGAAGTCGGAAGTGACGTGGAATTTATCAAAAAAGGCGATCTTGTATCCGTGCCATTCAATATTGCGTGCGGGCGCTGCGAGAATTGCCGGAAACAGGATACTCACATTTGTTTGAATGTGAATCCCGATCGTCCGGGCTCGGCATATGGTTATGTCGATATGGGCGGCTGGGTCGGTGGCCAGTCTGAATATGTCATGGTACCATATGCGGATTTTCAGTTGCTGAAATTTCCTGATAAAGACCAGGCAATGGACAAAATTCTTGATTTAACCATGCTGTCGGATATTTTCCCGACCGGTTATCATGGTGCAGTAAGTGCTGATGTTAAAACCGGGTCAACGGTTTATGTTGCTGGTGCAGGACCTGTTGGCTTAGCAGCTGCACATTCAGCTCAATTGTTAGGCGCATCGGTTGTCATTGTTGGGGATATGATTGAAGAACGGTTAGCACAGGCGAAAAGCTTTGGATGTGAAACAGTCAATTTGCGCGAGCATGATGATCTTGGTGAACAGATTGAGCAAATTTTGGGGGTTCCTGAGGTCGACTGTGCGATTGATGCGGTCGGTTTTGAGGCAAGCGGTCACGGTGCGGGCGCAGGAGAGGCCCCGGCTGCCGTTTTGAATTCAATTATGGGCGCAACCAAAGCAGGCGGGCGTCTGGGAATTCCTGGTCTTTATGTAACCGGTGACCCCGGTGCGGAAGATGATGATGCCAAAGAAGGAACGTTGAAAATTCGCTTCGGGTTGGGTTTTGCCAAGGCACATACATTAGTAACCGGACAAACACCTGTTATGAAATATCATAGAGATTTGATGAAAGCAATATTAAGTGGCAAAGCAAATATTGCAAAGGCTGTAAATGCTACATTAATCTCACTTGATCAAGCTCCGGATGGATATAAGCAGTTTGATGGCGGCGCATCGAAAAAGTTTGTCATTGACCCGCATGGCTTGGTACGAAGTTAAATCCATTTTCTACAAATTAAAATGTAAACAACTGTTGACAGCGTTTACATTTTGAGGTAGAATTGTTTCCAACAAGTTAAGATCGTGGTGGAGACATGGAGGCCCACGCTGCAATAGTACTTTTAGGCAAAGTACGTCTATTGTAGCGTGGGTCTTTTTTGAGCCATTGAGTGTTTGCTTAATAGACGCATAAATTGTTAAGAGGAGTGATGGAGATGCCCGAGTTTTTAGCAGAATTAATTGGTACGATGATTCTGATTATTTTAGGTGGAGGTGTTGTTGCCGGCGTTGTTCTAAAAAAATCAAAGGCAGAAGGTACCGGCTGGGTTTTGATCACCATTGGTTGGGGGCTTGGTGTTACAATGGGCGTATACGCGGTTGGTCAGTTTACAGGGGCTCATATTAACCCTGCTGTGACACTCGGGTTTGCTGCTGCCGGCGAATTCCCGTTAGCAAAAGTTCCGATGTATATAAGTGCTCAATTGATCGGTGCCTTCATTGGTGCAGTCATTGTGTTCTTTAATTATCTGCCGCATTGGAAAGTAACAGAAGATAAAGTGGCAAAGCGTGATGTTTTCTCCACAACGCCGGCCATCCGCAGTCCTTTTTCCAACCTGGTCAGTGAAATGATTGGTACATTTGTTCTTTTGCTTGGGCTTATGTTTATCGGTGCAAATGAGTTCACAGAAGGGCTAAATCCATTGATTGTCGGTTTGTTGATTGTTGCGATTGGGATGTCACTGGGAGGTACAACCGGCTATGCGATTAACCCCGCTCGTGACCTTGGTCCGAGAATTGCGCATGCATTGCTTCCGATTCCTGGCAAAGGCGGATCAGATTGGGGATATTCCTGGATCCCTGTTGTTGGTCCGGTATTAGGAGGTATTTACGGTGCTGTGTTTTACAACGCCATGTTCTTAGGTGAGTTTTCTGTACTGTTTTGGATATTAAGTGCTTTAGTTGCGGTCATTTTCGTTGGGGCAGCGAATGCGGAGTTAAGGAAAGCGAAAACAGCAGCAGATGAACTAGAGGAAAAAATTGTATAGAAAAATATACATTTTTAGGAGGAGAACACTATGAGCGAAACATTTATTTTATCACTGGACCAAGGGACAACGAGCTCAAGGGCCATTCTGTTTAACCACGACGGGGAAATCGTAGAAACGGCCCAAAAAGAGTTTGAGCAATTTTTCCAGCATCCGGGCTGGGTCGAACATGATGCAAATGAAATCTGGACGTCTATTCTTGCTTGTATCTCGGAAGTTTTGCGCAAGTCTGATGTGGAACCATCCCAAATAGCCGGCATTGGTATAACCAATCAGCGGGAAACGACTGTTATTTGGGATAAACATACGGGGAAACCAATCTACAAAGCGATTGTCTGGCAATCACGCCAGACGGATGGCATCTGCAAAGAATTAGCTGAACAGGGCTATGAAGATGTGATCCGCGAAAAAACCGGTTTATTGATCGATGCTTATTTCTCCGGGACTAAAGTGAAGTGGATTCTTGATAATGTTGAAGGTGCAAGGGAAAAAGCTCAAAATGGTGATTTGCTGTTCGGTACTATTGACACATGGCTGGTTTACAAACTTTCCGGCGGCAAAACACATATTACGGACTACTCCAACGCTTCCAGAACGTTAATGTTCAATATTTACGATCTTGAATGGGATGATGAATTGTTGGATATATTGGGTGTGCCGAAAAGCATGCTGCCTGAGGTTCGGGAATCTTCCGAGATTTATGCAAAAACAGTGGATTATCATTTCTTCGGTCATGAAGTTCCAATCGCCGGTATTGCCGGTGACCAGCAGGCGGCATTGTTCGGCCAGGCATGTTTTGAAAAAGGCATGGCGAAAAACACATATGGAACCGGTAACTTCATGCTGATGAATACGGGTGATGAAGGTGTTAAATCTGAACATGGTCTCTTGACAACACTGGCATGGGGTGTTGGTGGTAAAGTGGAATACGCCTTGGAAGGGAGTATTTTTGTATCCGGATCGGCCATCCAATGGTTGCGTGACGGTCTGAAGATCATCGACAATTCGCCGCAGAGTGAAGATTATGCAACAAGGGTGGATTCAACGGATGGTGTGTACATGGTGCCGGCGTTTGTTGGACTGGGAACACCTTATTGGGACAGTGACGCACGAGGAGCCTTCTTTGGCATCACGCGAGGTACAACAAGAGAGCACATGATCAGGGCAACACTTGAATCACTGGCGTATCAATCAAAGGATGTTCTGGATGCGATGATTGAAGATTCCGGGATAGATTTAAAAGCACTAAGAGTTGATGGCGGCGCGGTCAAAAATGACTTCTTGATGCAATTCCAGAGTGAGATTGTTGGCGTCCCGGTTGAACGGCCTGTCGTTCAGGAAACAACAGCATTGGGAGCAGCCTACCTTGCCGGGCTCGCTGTCGGTTACTGGAAAGATAAAAACGAGATTGCTGAACAGTGGCAGCATGAACGCACATTTAACAGCACGATGAATGAAGACAAACGCGATGCGCTTTATGCTGGCTGGAAAAAAGCTGTCGAGGCGGCAAGAACGTTTAAATAAACACCTTCAGGGGGGATTAACAAAAGGTTGAAGGTTGATCTCCCTCTTCATGTATAATAAAAGCAGGGAGGGTCAACAAATGAAAAAAATTATTAATGATCCCAATCAGGTTGTACAGGATATGGCAGAAGGGCTTGTTGCTGCACATCCTGATAAACTGAAACAATTATCCGGAACATCCGTTATTGCAAAAAAGGATGCTCCGATTGCGAATAAAGTCGGTATTGTCAGTGGCGGTGGCAGCGGTCATGAGCCTGCACATGCCGGTTATGTCGGTAAAGGCATGCTGGATGCTGCTGTTGCCGGTGAAGTTTTCACTTCTCCGACACCTGATCAGATATTTGAGGCGATTAAAGCTGTTGATGGGGATGCCGGTGTATTTTTAATCATCAAAAATTACACAGGCGATGTCCTCAATTTTGAAATGGCGGCAGAACTTGCTGAAGCAGAGGGCATTAAGGTGGAAAAAGTGGTTGTGAACGATGATGTTGCCGTAGAAGAAGAACCTTCACGAAGAGGCATTGCCGGTACAATTCTGGTTCATAAAATCGCTGGAGCCAAAGCAGAACAGGGCGGTTCTTTGGATGAAGTCAAGGCGGTTGCTGAAAAAGTGGTTAAAAACGTCCGCTCCATGGGCATGGCTTTGACGCCGTGTACAGTACCCGCCGCCGGGACGCCAAGTTTTCAATTGGCTGAAAATGAAATGGAAATTGGTATTGGTATTCATGGTGAATCAGGCATTGAACGAAAAGACATCACAACTGCTGATGAAATAGCGAAAGAACTGACTGATAAAGTCCTCGATGACTTTGATTTTTCCGGTGGTGATGTAGCTGTTATGGTCAATGGTCTCGGGTCTAGCCCGGAGATGGAACTATATATTGTCAATAAAAAGGTACAGGCCATCATGCAGGAAAAAGGCATTCGTGTCTATAAAACATATGTTGGTGAATATATGACTTCGTTGGAAATGGCAGGCTGTTCGGTAACGTTATTGAAATTGGATGATGAATTGAAAAAACTGCTTGATGCACCATCACAGGCACCTGCTTTTTGCAGCTGAGAAAGGGGGGTTAACATGACATTAACCGTACAGGATGTTGTGGCATGGATTAAAGCATCAAACGAAAAAATGCAGGCGAATAAGGATTATCTCACAACCCTTGACCAGGCGATCGGGGACGGTGACCATGGGATTAATATGGCACGCGGTTTCCAGGAAGTTGTTAATAAAATTGAAAACCAGGACTATACAAGCAGTTCAGATGTCTTAAAGGATACTGCCATGACGCTCATGTCGAAAGTTGGCGGTGCATCAGGCCCGTTATTTGGCACGGCATTTCTGAAATTGTCCACGGCCGTTAAAGGAAATGACCCAGTGGATTATGCGACATTTACGAATGGGCTGGCAGAAGCCGTCAATGGTATCAAGCAGCGGGGCAAAGCTGCAAAAGGTGAAAAAACGCTGGTTGATGTATGGTCACCGATGGTGGATTTTTTTAATCAGGAAGCGGATTTCCATACAGATAAAATGGCAGAAGAGGCGAAAAACGCCATGGAACAGACAAAGGATATGATGGCGACAAAAGGGCGGGCAGCTTATTTTAAAGAACGGTCAATCGGGCATATTGATCCGGGTTCTGCTTCTTCATTCTATATTTTCGATGCACTGGCCGACGTCATTGGAGGGAAAGCATAATATGTCCTATGTTGGTATTGTGCTCATTTCCCACAGTCCTGAAGTCGTTGAAGGCATATACGATATTATCCACCAAGTGATTAAAGATGTGCCGATTGAAATAGCCGGTGGAACGGATGATAATGATATCGGAACAAGTATTGACAAGATACAGCAAGCAATCGATCGGGCCAATAACGGTAAAGGTGTTTTAGTGTTTTATGATATTGGCAGTGCCAAAATGAACGCGGAAATGGCCGCAGAAATGATAGAAGCAGATGATGTCAGGATCATGGAAGCGCCATTGGTGGAGGGCGCATATGTGGCAGCGGTTGAAGCCGGCATGGAAAAAGATTTGGAAAATGTTGCTGCTGCTGTAACGAAAGCGTTCGGGTCATGAGTGCTGAAGTAAATGACTATACACACTTTATGTCCGTATGATATGATGAAAGTAAGTTAATAAGTGTGCTGGAGAAATGGAGAAACCGCAAAGAACTGATGATGTCTTTTCATTGGTCTATTTTGCGGTTTCTTTTTTTCGGGAATACATGCAATAGTAGTTTTTTGGTTATGTTTAGATACAGGTGACAAGGAGTGAATGATGATGTCAACATTTTCAAGTCTTGACCGGGCGCATACTTTTCGGAATATTAAACAAAAGCAGCTTGATGTGCTCGTCATCGGCGGTGGTATTACCGGTGCGGGAATTTCGCTTGATGCCGTCACCCGCGGATTGAATACAGCCGTGGTGGAAATGCAGGATTTTGCTGCCGGGACGTCAAGCCGATCGACTAAATTAGTGCATGGCGGCCTCCGTTACTTGCAGCAGTTGGAGGTGAAAATGGTTGCGGAAGTTGGTCAGGAGCGGGCGATTGTTTATGAGAACGGCCCCCATGTGACAACTCCCGAATGGATGATGCTGCCGTTTTATAAAGGCGGCACATTCGGGCCATTCACCACGAATATTGGTTTGCGGTTATATGATTTTCTGGCAGGTGTCAAAAAGGGAGAACGCCGGAAAATGCTAAGCCCTCAGGAAGCCTTGGAAAAGGAACCACTCGTTAAACGGAATAATCTGAAAGGTGCAGGCTTCTATGTCGAATACAAAACAGATGACGCCCGCCTGACGATTGATGTCATGAAGAAAGCGGTCGAGAATGGTGCCTATGCGGTCAATTATGCAAAAGCCGTTGATTTTATATATGATGATGACAAACTGACCGGAGCGGTTGTGGAAGATCAGATAACCGGTGAGCAGCATGATGTTTATGCGAAAAAAATCATTAATGCAGGGGGCCCATGGGTGGATGATCTTCGGGAAATCGATGGCTCCAAACAAGGGAAAAACCTTCATCTGACAAAAGGTGTCCATCTGGTATTTCCAAAAAAACGATTTCCGCTGCAGCAGGCGATTTATTTTGATGCACCGGATGGTCGGATGATTTTTGCTATACCCCGGAATAAAAAAACGTATGTCGGTACAACGGATACGAGCTATAAAGGTGATATTGCTCACCCGCAAATGACTGAAGAAGACCGTGATTACCTATTGGATGCGATCAATTATATGTTTCCTTCACTTAATATGACAAAAGATGATGTTGATTCAAGCTATGCCGGCTTAAGACCGTTAATTGCGGAGGAGGGCAAAGATGATCCGGATGAAATCTCCCGTAAAGACGAAATTTTCATTTCAGATTCAGGTCTGATCTCCATGGCCGGCGGAAAATTGACCGGCTACCGCAAAATGGCTGAAGACGCTGTGGATACGATTGTCAAACAGCTTAAAGAAGAAGAGGGCATTTTGTATTCTGATTCTGAAACGAAACATTTGCCGATTTCCGGCGGTGAAGTTGGCGGTTCAAATGGATTTCAGCAATATAAGGATGAAAAAGTGGCAGACGCGGCTGATTTAGGCATTGACGAGGAAACGGCCATCTATCTCATCCAAAAATATGGCTCCAATACAGATCAGATTTTGCAGCTGTACCGGACGAAAGCTCAAGAGGCTGAGAACGCAGGTATTGATCCGGTCGTGTTTGCTGAGCTGATATATGCCATAGAAAATGAAATGACCTATAAGCCGGTTGACTTCTTTGTACGGCGGACCGGCGCACTGTTTTTCGATATTGAATTTGTCAAAGCGCACAAAGATAACGTGATTGCGTATATGGCTGAAGTGTTGCAATGGAGCGACAAGCATAAACAGAGCTATACCGAAGAGCTTGAACAATTGCTCTATGAAGCAGTTCATCCGATAAGTAATGAGATGTGAGGGACGGGTCGACTGTCCCTTGTGTTCTTTATAGGAGATAATCACCCCAAATCGGAGGATATCAACCGAACAGGAGATATATCGTCAAAATATAGAAGAAATCAACCGAATACGGGGGATATCAACCGAATAGGAAATATTTCCCCTAAATTCGAGGATATCAACCGGATAGGAGATATATCAACCAAATTTGGAAAATATCAACCACATAACAGGGATATCGATCATATAGAACGGATATCATCCAATTATTAAACTTGGGAAACCTATTTCAAATCCAGGAGAAAGTCCCACAAACGGTGATGAATTACACACAAAATCCGAGGGAATATCCCTAATTCGGGTAAGCTTCAGCCCAACCCATGAAGAGCCCTTCATATCCCTGTTTCTACAATTAGGAAAAAGCAGCCTTCATGCGTAAGGCTGTTTTTCCTATTTTTATCTTCATTTAGATGTATAATTCTCCCAGCAATTGTGATATACTTTGTTCGATGAGATTCGACAATGAGAGGGATGGCTGTATGCTGCAATCAGACAATCATGCACAGGGAAAAAAGGAGAAAATTATCCCCTATATTCCGGACGGTGATTTTTATTTTTCAAAAGGTATAGAAGCATTTGA
>NZ_DATGTI010000114.1:0-30464 GCF_035301925.1 Lentibacillus sp.
CATCAATCGGTACCGCGGGGGTTCCTGGGGCAGGCATCATCATGATCGCCACCGTATTTGCCCAGCTTGGTCTGCCAATGGAAGCAGTCGGGCTGTTAACCGCCATTGATGTTTTAGTCGGTATGGGCGCTACATCATTAAATGTGACCGGGGACCTAGTCGGAACGAGCATTATCAGTCAGACAGAAAAAAGTGAGTAAATAAGTGCGCGTTAACCTAAAACATCTCCCTCACCCGGGAGATGTTTTATCTATTCCGTCTGATACAGCCCTGTTTTTAGCAACTTCATTTGTATGGTGAAATGATTCATGGCTTCTTCATCCGATAAATTACGGGCAAATTTCTCAACTAGATTTCTAACAATCACCGACGTCAGGATTTGCATCACATGGAATAATTCCTTATCACCGGCAAGATTCAGCTTCCGTTTATCAATCAATGAACTGACTTCCCTGAACTGCTCACTGTTTTGGCGGTCACTGAACGCCTTTAGAAATGAATCCTCAATTTTGTATGTCATATTCAAAAAGGTATTTTTCATGAAATTCAAGTTTTCCACTTCGGTAATGGCTGTTTGAAAAAAGGCCCTTACAGCGTCAATCAAATCACCATGATGCTTCTCCAGTAAGCGGATAAAAACCTCTTTTCGTTTTTCAGCTAGATCATCCAGCAGGAAGAAAAATGCATCCTCTTTATCGTCAAAGTATTGATAAAAGCTGCCGCGCGGGATATCTGCTTCTTTTACAATATTAGTGATGGAAGCATCGTGTAATGGCACCCGCGAAAATTCCTTTTCAACGGCACGTATTAATGTCTGTTTTTTCTCCTCCGGCAAATTGTAAAATGTCTGTTTCGGCATTGTTTTTCCTCTTTCTATACTGATGTTACCGAGTTTTTCCCGCATGTCATGGTCAGTTACCCGATAAAATATGACGGCTAACTGACCTTATGCCCGATTCTGTTCGGGCTTTTAATCAGTGGTGGTGAGAGAAACCCCTCCACTGATTGAAGTTTCACTTTAAGCTAAAGCCAGTTTTTCATAATGTTTATACAAGGCATGAAATTTTCCGCTGTAGCGTTTTTTCCACGGCTTTTTCCGGCCGCAAAAATGAAGGATAACAGTGTGATGAATAATGTAATCCATATCACAGATCCCGTTTGACTTAATTTTATAATGGCTGTAAAACCGCGTATCGTAGTTGTATAACATTTCGTCGAGGCTTTTTATTTTTTTCGAATACAGTGCATTTAATACATCCTGATCCGGCATGATCAATCTGGCGCGGTTCTTCTCCACAAATTGATAAATTGTCTGTTCATCGATATGCTGACGCTGTTCTTCCAGGTTCATCAGCAGCACACCGGAATTATAGTAGGCATCAATGTTATAGGGAGTCAGTCTAATCTTATTCACTTCTTTAACCGAAATCTTATCATGATAGGCAGCTGCATACAGGTAACCCTTTAAATCAGTCTCATAAAGTTCCCTGACTGGATTAATCACCAATATATCAGGATCCAGATACAAAATCCGATCAAGTGATTCCGGCAAAAATTTGAAAGCGAGCAGCCGGTAATACATTTCTTTCGTATAATAAGACTGTGCCGGCGCATCCAAAAAATAGTCATCTGCAACGTAAATGGGACGCAGCATGCTGCCATGCTCCTGAATAAACCGGCTTAAATCGTCCAATTCAGTTTGCTTGAGACTTGAGTGCATGAGGTAAATCGTAAACATCTCATCCCGATTGTTCAGGAACAATGATTTGAGCGCAACTTTTAACGGCTTGATGTAATTGGCGTCCAGTGTGACAAGAATGTTCAATCTGATTCATCCCTTCATCCAAAAATGCCGTTTATCAGGGGGGTCTGTCCCTCATCACATGATGAGGGACAGACCCCTTACTCAATCATCAATAAATACCGTCAAAACCTTGGCACCATCATTATCAACCGGGATAAACAGATGCGGCTTAACACCCTTGAAATAGCCGGTATCTCCTTTTTCCATATAATGTTGCTCCCCATCGTAATACAGTTCAATGGCACCTTCGACGATATAAATAAACTCATCCTGGGAATGCGTATATGGCTCATGACGCACATTATCGTCTTTCGGCGTCACATGGACAATGGTCGGTTCAATCCGTGAAAATCGTGACCTGTTGGCAAGCAGTTCAAGTGAGTAGCCCATATTCTCATCATCGGCACTGATCTTTCTCTCCGCTTTCGGTAGCATGACCAAATCAGTTTCCGGATGCCCATCAAGCACCCACGAGAGCGGCACATCCAGCGCTTCGGATATTTTCGATAACGTTGCCACAGCAGAGGACGTCTGGCCATTTTCGATTTTGGATAACAGGCTTTTGGAGATACCGCATCGGTCTGCTATTTGCTGCTGGGTGTGTTTGCTTTTTAAGCGGGCTTGTTTGAGTTTTTGACCAATATTTTGAAGATCTATGGTAATTCGCTCCTTTCGCCTTGTGCATGAATAAGCTTCTTTACCATAGAATAGATGAATTTTTCGGATATGACAACAGTTAATCGTTTGCTGGTGCATTCGCTGCCGAATTTCGTTGATAAAACACTAAATTCCATATCAAAAACCTCACCCCAGTGAAGCTCATAAAAGGTGAGGCGTATCTTCCTCATCATTTTTCTTTCAGCCTTGGCTTGCAGCGTACGCCAGTGATTTGCTCGGCAGCGCTTTTTCGAGTTTGCTTTGAATGAACATGGCTGCTTCCTGCAGTTTGTTTTCATCGATTCCCGTTTTAACGCCAAGACCATGCAACAAATACAGGACATCATTCGTTGCCACATTACCGGACGCTCCCGGTGCATACGGACAGCCGCCCAGCCCGCCGATCGAGCTGTCAAACCGGGTGATGCCGTATTCCATCGATCGCATGATATTGGCAATGGCCATTCCGCGTGTGTCATGAAAATGCATGATGATTTTGTCGCTCGGATAACGGTTAAGCACCTCGCTAAGCAGCTGATCCACTTGTGCCGGGACTGCCGTGCCAATCGTATCACCCAGCGAAATGTCGTCCACACCAGCTTCGAGCAGCCGGTCACAGACGCGCAACACCTGATCCGGCATGATTGTTCCTTCGTACGGGCAATCAAATACAGTCGACACATATCCCGTCACATGCTTACCCGCATCTTTTGCCGATTGAATCACTTCCTGCAGCACCGGGTACGTCTCATCAATTGATTTATTGATATTCTTCCGGTTGTGCGTCTCGCTGGCAGACATGAAGACGGAGGCACCATCAATACCGGCTTCAAGTGCGAGTTCGAGCCCTTTCATGTTTGGAACAAGTGCCGAGTAACGGACACCCGGATTCCGCTTGATCCGCCTTCCGACCTCATTGGCATCAGCCAATGCCGGCACCCATTTTGGATGAACAAACGATGAGTACTCAATTTCTTTCACACCTGAATCGGACAGCGTATTAATCCAATGAATCTTATCTGCCGTAGAAATCCGCTTTTTTTCATTTTGCAGACCGTCACGCGGTCCCACTTCCTTTACCTGTACAAAATCCGGCCAGCGTTTCATCATACAGCCCTCCTTTTATTTTTGAAATATTTGAAGATGAATACGTTTACACTGCTGTGCAAAAATAGGGTCTGTATTTCGATTCCCGTTTCCACTATATGTTATTCAATTCGGTTTCGTTTAGTTCAACATTGTTGAATAAAGTATATAATAAAAATTCCCAAAATGTCAAATTTGGAAAACAGGTGATGTCCTATTTTTCTAAATTGATCATTCAGCGAATCATTTCAACAAAATGGGATAGAATTCTTGCTGTCAAACCCCAGATAACCTTATCATTATAATGATAAAAATACTCGTCAATTTGGCTGGTGCGCCAATCATAATTTTCACCGCCGGGAATACGTTCAAACGGGAACTTCTCTTCAGGCTGCACATTTAGGTTCACATGATATATTTCCGGCTTTGTTTTCAGAAAGAAAGACAGCGGGACCGTAAAAATTTCCTCAACTTCAAATGGGTTAGGATCAAACTGTTCATCCGTGATGATCAACCCCGCATGGGAGTATACGATCATGCCAAATGCCGTGACAAGATAATCAAGCGGGTGCACGTCCGAAATCTTCTTTTCACTGATGCCCAGCTCTTCGGTTGTTTCCCGGATGGCTGCTGCCCGGGCATCCTCGTCCTGTGCTTCGATTCGCCCGCCCGGAAAGCAAATTTCCCCTGGCTGCCGTCTCATGTTTTCCGAACGAACCTCAAATAGCACGTGCAGTTCATCATCTTTTTGAACAAGGGGCAAAAGAACAGCGGATTTCGTAAAATGTTCATGTCCAAGAACAGTTGGTGTATGACGTTTGATTTTATTCATAATGCGCTCTAAGTCCATTCAATCACCTCAGGCCCTACTTTCCTATACTATAGCAGAATAAAGGGGTTTGGATAACCAAAATGCTTCTCCTGGCATATTACTCAAGATTAGCAAAAATTATTCGTTTGTAGTAACCTTTCCAGTATCAGCATGAAATTAATGGAAACAATAAGGATGCTGTTTCAGAAAGGCTGATGATTGTGACGTATGTTTTATTGATCATAGGTTTTGCACTCTTAATAAAAGGCGCCGATTTCTTTGTGGAGGGTGCTTCACAAATTGCCCGGAAGCTCCATGTTTCACCACTGTTAATCGGACTCACCATCGTTGCGTTCGGGACAAGCTCACCGGAGGCAACCGTCAGTATTGTGGCAGCACTGGAGGAAAGTGCGGGCGTTTCGATTGGTAATGTGGTTGGGAGCAACATTTTTAATATTACGCTCGTTGTCGGACTGACAGCATTCCTGAATCCGCTGCGCGTAAAACGGGAAACCATCCGTAAACAAATTCCATTCACTTTATTGGCCGGCATCGCTTTTCTTGTGTTAATCAGTGATGTCAGCCTGCAGTCAATGGCGGAAAACTTGCTGACAAGAAGTGATGGATTGATTTTCCTGCTGTTCTTTGCAATTTTTTTATACTATTTGTTCGAAGTTGCCAGAACGTCCAAGGATGAACACAGCGAAAATACAGATTCCAAAACGAATTCATGGGGAAAAAACATCGCCCTGACAATCGGCGGTTTGGCAGCAATTATTTTTGGCGGAGAACTCGTCGTCAATAACACAACGGACATTGCCATTTCGTTCGGTATGAGTGAAACGATGGTGGGACTGACGATTGTGGCCATCGGTACATCTTTACCAGAACTGATCACATCCGTTACGGCAGCCATTAAAAAGGAAAGTGAAATTGCAGTTGGCAATATTGTCGGGAGCAATATTTTCAACATTCTGCTCGTTCTCGGGGCTTCATCGGTTATTTCGCCACTCACTGTCGACAACCAGGTGTTCACAGACGCCATACTAATGATTGTTCTGACCGGTGTTCTGCTCATTTTCTCAAGAACCAACTATCGGATTGGCAAAACGGAAGGAATTATACTGGTAGCGGCATATGTGTTGTATATGGTTTACGTGATTATGAGGAACATGATCTAACATGAGTCGGCCGTATTTTAAGCAAAAGCTACTTTAGCACCTCATTCATTCAGTCTAGAATTTAAATTTCCAACAAATGGCTGGATTAATCATGAGCAGGAAATGCTATTTAACCAATGGCTTTTCTTGCTTTTCCAAGAAGAAAATCCGTTCAATCTTTAAAGCAACGGAAAGCACATGGATAAACGCTTCATGCATTGAAGAGGTTAAATCGTCTGAAATCGGGTAATCATGCCGGAACTTCCTGGCATTGGACTCCGACTGTACAAATTGCCTCACCTTTTCAGTTGTAGAATACTCTCTTTTCATGACATCGATCCTTTCTATTAAGATTTACGAGACTGGAAAGTAGTACACCTTCGTTTCTCCATCTACTTTATTCGACATTAATGGTCAAATTCCTCTATCTTTCCAAATTTTAAGCAAAAAACTTTAGAAACTTGACACCCGTCAATTTCTTTTCCTCCAAACTGCCTTATGATGAAGTCAGAAAGGAAAACAAGGAGGAAGATGATCATGATAAAAGTGATCAACAATCATAAAAACCACATTACTGCGATTACTGGAGGATTATTGGTACTGGCACTTGCATTTTATTTAAATGGTTTGCAGGATTTTCAGAATAGTGCCCTGCTTGCAGCAACCTTCCTGGCGGGGACTCCGATCTTCATTAAGGCATACCAGGCACTCAGGATGAAGGCATTCAGCATTGAATTGCTCGTCACAATCGCCGTCATCGGGGCGCTTTTCATTGGCGAATACGTTGAATCAGCCGTCGTGACATTCCTGTTTATGTTCGGGGATTACCTGGAAATCCGTACCCTCAACAAAACACGGTCGTCCTTAAAAGAATTGGTGGACATGGCGCCACAGGAAGCAACCGTTATCCGGGAAGGGGAACAGGTAACCATTCCGGTTGAGGATGTCATCGAAGGCGACCGTGTGGTGATCCGCTCCGGCGGCAAAATTCCGGTAGACGGAAGCATCCTGAACGGTCAGGCAACATTGAATGAAGCAGCCGTTACCGGAGAATCCGTACCGCGGGTGAAAAGAAAAGACGATCACGTTTTCAGCGGAACGATTCTGGACAATGGCTATATTGAAATGGCGGCAGAAAAAGTCGGTGATGACACAACATTCGCCAAAATCATTGAACTTGTGGAAGAAGCACAGGAATCAAAATCCAAAACGGAAAAATTCCTTGATCGATTTGCCAACATTTATACACCGGCCATTGTTGTCTTGGCAGTTCTCGTCTATGCTTTGACACGGGACTTGCATACTGCCATTACATTTCTGGTCGTCGCTTGTCCCGGAGCATTGGTCATCGGCACTCCAGTGTCAAACGTTGCCGGCATTGGCAATGGCGCAAAAAATGGTGTTCTGGTTAAAGGCGGCGAGGTTATGGACAATTTCTCCAAAGTCGACACGCTTGTCTTTGACAAAACCGGCACCCTGACCAAAGGAAAACCTGAAATAACAGACATTAAGACGTTTGATGGCGAAGCACCAGATGTATTGCTCCGTTTGGTTGCTCAGGCCGAAACCATATCTGAGCACCACTTAGGCCAGACCATCGTCAAAGAAGCAAAAGAACGGAAGATCACACTTGAAGGTGAACCGAAAGATGCTAATGTCATCAAAGGCAATGGTATTCGGGCAACCGTGGATGGTCATGTCCTGGCAATCGGCAACCGCAAATTAATGGGATCAGAAAACATTGAGATTCCTGCAGACGTCGGAAACTATGCGATCGAACGGGAAAAAGCAGGCAACACGGCTATATTTGCAGCAGTCGATGGTCACATCGCCGGTATCTTCTCAATCGCCGACCAAATACGTGAAGATGCACCGCGGGCGTTGGCCGAAATGCGCAAAAATGGTATTACAAAAATCATCATGCTAACAGGCGATAACAAACATACAGCAGAACTTGTGGCATCCCGGCTGGGCCTTGATGAAGTTCATGCCGAACTACTGCCGGAAGACAAAGTAGAAATCGTCAAGCAACTGAAAGAGGATGGCCACGTCGTTGCAATGGCCGGTGATGGTATTAACGATGCACCATCAATTGCAACCGCAGATATCGGAATCGCCATGGGAGAAGGCGGCACCGACGTCTCGATGGAAACCGCGGATGTCGTGCTGATGGCTGACAGACTGATGCAGTTCTCACACGCCTTCTCCCTGTCGAAAGCGACCATACGGAACATGAAACAAAACACTTTTTTCGCAATTGGTATCGCCTCTGTCCTGCTGGCTGGAGTGCTCGCTGGAGAAGTCCATCTGGCATCCGGCATGTTCATCCATGAAGCAAGCGTCCTGCTCGTCATCCTGAATGCTATGCGGTTGATCCGGTTTAATCAAAAAGTGATGAAAGCAAAAGAACACAAACTTCAAGCAGCACATGCTTAAAATAACTTTTTAACCGGAAAGGGGGCACGCGATTCGTTCATCGATTACCATAATACACCCGGCATATTTAAGACAAAATGCACTTAAAGTTTAGGAAAATTAAATCACCAAAATTGACCCAGGTCAAGGAATGAACCTGATAAAGACTTTATACTGAAGATAGAACAAACAAGGGAGAGATTAAAATGAAAACGGCTAAATTTCAATTAGAACCGCTCACTTGTCCATCTTGCATCAAAAAGATAGAAGGTAAACTCGCCAAAATGGATGGTGTGAAAAACGCCAAAGTGCTATTCAACTCGAGCAAAGTAAAATCCACTTATGATGAAAGCAAAGTGACATCAGATGAACTGAAGGACACGATTGAAAAGCTTGGTTATCCGGTAGTGAGCTAAGGAACTAAAAACGAGCGGTCTCTGCACAGGGGGACTGCTTGTTTTTTGTGTTCGTACATATGTTGAACCTAACGATGGAGAGGCCCCGCGACTCCATCAACTTTTTTGGATTCGAGATACATTCTCTCTGACGTTTTAACCGCTTCTGAAGTGCATTTTGGACGATAGAAGCCCCCTCTCTGACGTTTTCACCACTTCCGGAGAGCTTTTCGGCAGAGAGAAGCCCTCTCTCTGACGTTTTAACCGCTTCCGGAGAGCTTTTCGGCAGAGAGAAGCCCCCTCTCTGACGTTTTATCCGATTCCTGTAGGCGTTCCGGATAGGACAAGATGTTTCTCCCCATGTCCCGACAAAACTAGTCGTCTTTCACGACAGCTTATGACAAGCTTTTTAACATTTATCGTATATAATGGGTGAAAAGTGGTTGATAGGAGCGAGGATATGGAAACCGCTGTAAATATTTATCAAACGGGTCATGATGCTTTTGAGATGGACAAGTCAGTTGCAGAAAATCTCAAGCCGAATCATTTGTGTTTTTATCGATTTGTGGGGGGTAACGCGAACGATACGGATGACCTGATGAACCAATTGGATACGTTAAAAGCGAAAAAAGCCTTGCTGATTGGCATCTTTCGCTTTCCTTTTCGTTTTGAGGGCAAAAAGAGATTCCAGACTGCTGCAGCGCAGTATTTCAAGATGAAGGCGCTTTGTGATGCGGTGATTTACTTTCACAGTGATGCGCTTATGGAATCAATCGATAAGTATACACCAGTTCTTGAAGCGAATCAGACGTTCGACGCAATTGAGGAGCACACGATTCAAACCATGAAGCAAGTCGTTGAACAAACCGGTGACATGAATATCGATTTTCAGGATATCGAGGCGTTCATTCAGCAAAATAGAGGACCTTTGTTTGTCCATACGGTTGAGGGCGAGTCGTTTAACGAACCTTTGAAATATCTGATCTCAGCACCATACCTGCCTGAAGATTTCACCGACGGCAGGCAGCTCATGTTAAATATCGGCTACGCAAGAGATGTTGACATGGAAGCCTACCGCCAAATTAACCTGCGCCTTCATGATCTTTTTTCGAAAGCAGACCTTTTCAAGATTGGCACGTATTTTATGGATGAACCCGGACAGCATTTTAATATTACTTTACTCGTGAACGGCATCCGTGACCCGATTAAGGCACCGGATGATTATAAACGTCTGTCAAAATATCGAATGTTCTTCAGGAAATGGCAAGGACTTGCGGAAAAGGGGAAAAAACGATTTCATTTTTGAAGCGAAACACACCTCAGTATCCGCCCGATGGATATTGAGGTGTTCAGTCAACGTACATCCTGCTATTGTGACTACATGTATGTTTCCACCAACTCGTAGCATCTTTCTTTCGTCAGCTGAGCCATGACGTTTGCATGCTCATATGGTTCCAGTGACCCATCTTCAAATTTCGATGCTGCCTCTTCAGCAGCTTCATCCCGATGTGTGATCCACTTACGCTGTTCTTCTCTTAATGACTTCATGTCTCCTTCAGAAAGTTGTTCTTCCAGGGTACCATAAATATCATTCAGGACATCATCCCATTGTTTAAAAATCTTTTGCATCGACTGATTCATTTCCGTTTGTGTACCGTTTTGTGCCTGGGTTTCCAATGGAGTCAATTCCAGTTCTGTTTTTTCCAACTCTTGTATCCATTCTTCCTTAGTGCTTTTCGAATGACTATTTTCAGTACTTTCAGTCATCTGTTTTACAGTTGATGCTGATGCAGATTCACCTTCCTCGTTTTCCGAAGCATCATCGTCATCTGTTTCCGCTGGGTCACTTGTTTCATCGGCGTCGTCATTTTGTTGGACGTCATCACTTTCTGCGTCTTCTGATTCAGTTGGTGCATCATCCGTACACCCGACAATCAATATCATTGGCAGCATGAATACAAATAGTTTTTTCAAGTTACAATTCTTCCCTTCCATTGCTTTGTTTTGCAGTATTTTGTGATTTTCAGATGTAAAGGAAAACTTGTTAACTGAGTTCATTCTACCGCTTCTCACCATTAGCAATCAATTCCTGAAAAATTGACAGATATAGATATTAATTACTATCGTATCATGAAAAGCCTTACCTTTTTTGATGATGCCGAACGTGAACCGATGCCGAAAATGCTTGTTTCCAACAGAATGGTCAGGTATTAGGGATTTTTTTATAAGTAGGCAGAAGAAGTTATTTAAATGAATGTTACGAATGTTGACATCCCAGAAAAAAGGTCTGAAATCATCAAGTATTTGTTTTTCCTTCATCAAATCCGCTCCATCTTATTAGAAAACACTTCCTCTATTTTAACCTAATCCCGGTTTAAATTGAAATGTAACAAAGAACCGGTATGCCTATTCCACGCCACTCTCCAAAATCGAAAACGTACCATTATCGCAATCCACTTCCGCCATCGCACCATACGGCAAAATCATCTTCGGCTCGGTATGTCCAAAATTCAAGTTGTACAATATCGGTAAATTTTCCAGCTGATATTCCTTCATAACTGTTTGGATTGCTGTTTTGTATTCATCATAATACGTTTCATCCTGGGGTTTGCCAAAAATAATGCCGTTCGTTTTATGCAAAATACCCTGTGCCGCGTAATTGCGCAGCCAACGTTTGACGGATTCAGGCGGTGGCTTCTCTTCCGACGTTTCAAAGAAAAGAATACTGTCTTCCCAATATTTTTCTTCAGGCCAAATAATGGTTCCTTTAGCAAATTCCAACACGCCCATACAGCCGCCGATCAAGCGTCCCTGGACCACACCGGAACCTTGCATCACTTCATATCCCTGATTGGGCTGCATCGTGCGGCGTGTATATTTGTTCTTGATATCCCACTCCAGACGTTCGCTCGTCCACTCCGCTGCAGGCTCTATGTTTCCAATAGCATCGCTGGAAAACAACGTCCGTTTGACCATCTCAATCGTATATGGCAGCATCTCAACATTTTCAGCAAAGTCGGTCATCATCGCCGGTCCATAAAATGATGACAGCCCTGCTTTATGGCAGAACAAATGCGGAATCGTCACATCCGAATAGCCCATAAAAATTTTAGGGTTCTCCCTGATGACGTCAAAATCAATGTATGGCAAGAGCCGAATGCTTTCACTGCCGCCAATATTGGCAATAATACCTTTGATGGACTTATCGCGGAAGGCATTCATTAAGTCTTCTGCACGTGCCTCCGGATGTTCGTATACATATTCTGCACCTTTCAAACTATTCGGCATCGCAATGACCTCAAGGCCAAACACATCACGCAGCCGCTCCACACCTTGCTCATAGCGCCATCTGAGTTCCGGCTCACCGGCCCCGCCCCATGAAGGACTGACCGTCGCAACTTTGTCGCCGGAATTTAATTTTTCTGGTTTAACGAGCATCCTGAGCACCACCCTTGTTATGATATTTTTTTATCATAACATAAAATCCCATTCAGTCGGACTACAATTTAATAAAATTATTGCTATATTTAGTATGTACTATGCGCCGCATAACGAATACATCAACCGCGATGCTAAAATTGTGATTGTTGGCATCACCCCGGGATGGCAGCAAATGAAGACTGCATATGAGCAGTTTGTCAAAAGCCGGTTATCCAGTGAATCGCTGGAATCGTGTCTGAAAGAAGCCAAAAAAGCAGCTGGTTTCGCCGGATCAATAAGAAAAAAACCTCGCGGGCATGCTTGATCAATGCGGCATCCCGGAAAAACTTGATATTCAACATTCAGCCGATTTATTCGGAAAAGAAAGACGCCTCCTTCATACAACATCGGTCATCAAATATCCAGTATTTATCAATGGAAAAAATTACACGGGACATCAGCCGCCTGTTGACCGTTCGCCGTTATTACAGCATTATGCCTATAAGGAATTCCCAGCCGAAATAGCGGCAATCACGTCGCCTGCACTCATCATCCCGCTTGGAAAAACGGCAGACCACGTCATCGCGGAACTGGCGACGAATAACATGCTGCCCGACCACACCTATTTAACTGGCTTCCCACATCCATCCGGGGCAAATGGGCATCGCGTCAAGCAATTTCGGCAGCAAAAGAAACAGCTGCAGGCAAACGTAAAAAGATGGCCAGTCCAGCTCACCCCATAATAATGTGTTGTCCATCACATTAAAAATCCAGCTACCCATCAGGCAGCTGGATTTCTTAATAGATTAATAGACGCCAACCGCATTGTATGCTTGTTCGACCGCTTCAGCTTGATCAGAGTTACTGCCATATAAATCTCCCGCTGCCTGGATTGCTGCTTGTCTCATCATGCTGAAGTCAGAGCTGCTTGTTAAATAAAGATCAAGCGCACGGTAATAGATTTGTTCGGTTGCATCACGTCCTATACCATCTACTGTCACCCCGTAATGCTCTCCGCCCTCTGACACCAGATAAGCAGCTTTATTATTAATACTGCTGTTGATGTGAACACCGCCATTATCCAAATCACCGATATATCTCAAGCTCCAATGATCAGGATAGGGTGCCTGTGTCCGCCTTTCAATCAGGGCAGCCGGATCTTCCAATGAGCGTAAAGCCATTGTGCCATCTGCCATGATTTCTTCTCCAATCAGCCAATCATCCCTGTCTACCATTGCACCAAATATATCTGCTAAAGATTCGTTTAATGCACCGGATTCATCACGGTAAACTAAATTTGCTGTATGTTGAATAACGCCGTGAGTCATCTCATGTGCCGCAACATCCAATCCTCCGGCAAGAGGGTGGAATCGCTCCCCATCTCCATCCCCATATGACATTTGTCTGCCATTCCATGATGCATTATTCCAATTATCACCTACATGTACAGCAGAAATTAATATTTGTCCATTATCATCAACTGAATCGCGTCCAAATGTATCCATATAATAATCATATGTTGTTTGGGCATTTGCATGGGCATCAACTGCTGATCCGTCTTTAAACATTTTATTAACGCTTAGTATATCAAGATTGACACCCGTATCATTGTCATAAGTTACAACACCATCTCCACGCGTCTCATCAAATAGCCTGTACATGCCCTCATATGCTTGAGCTTCAAATTTTTTCCTGTCACCAAAAACACCCGTTCCAAATGCAGTCACATTGTGGGCAGCATTAAAGTGGTCAATAATATCCCCATTTGTTGCATCGATGAAATAATGCCAATACCCAACTTTCGGATTTGTAGTAGAAGCCGTCACAAGATACGTCTGATAAAATGTACCTTCATATTCGTAAATATACGGCTCTGTTTGAATGTCGCCGTCATACTGGTTCACCTCACCAATTTTATTTTCAAGTTCTCTTTTAAAAATGTCGACTGCTTTCTCTTCAGAAATAGATGTGCCGTTTACTTCATTTTTTACATTTAAATCTGAAACGACCTGCCCGAAATAAGATGTAACCGTATTATCCTTATCCAAAGCTATTGTCTGATCTGCTCCATAAATCGGTATGCCTTTATATGTTTGTTCAAGCTTAACATGATGTGTTCCTGTTTCCTCATCCGCTGTTTCATCTGTTACTTCAAAGCTTACATCCGCATTGTTGAGTAGTTTAAATTCCTTACTATTTTCCTGAATGTATGCCATTGCAATTTCTTTCTTGGATAATTCTTTATCATTAGGGGCCTCCCAATTTTCAATAATATATGATGGCGTCTCATACGTTTCATTGAGCTGAATCTTTTGTTCATCTGCATGTACAGCAGAACCCTGTGTAACGATTCCTAAAGATACAACCAGAGCCATAGCAGAAGAAATCAACTTCTTATTTATTGTCAACTAACTCATCCTCCTATTAAATGTTGATTTTCAATTATTTGCATTGACTGTGTCGCCTTATAAATCTTCACCCTCTGCCTGTGTTGCATTGAAGGTCCATGCCAGCTCCAGGCTGTCTCCCTGGAAAATATTCTGATCCTCACCATTATCAATGAATTCGAATTCTACCCAAAAATCATGCGTTTCCTCGCTTTCGAGCCCTCCCTTTTGTTCCCATAGAGGATCCCAAATATCACGTTTCACAACATCCGGATCCATTTCCTTCAATTCATGTAATGTCGTTTCAAAAACGGGCTCACTTTCCTGATCCCAATTCCATAAGAAATTTACCTTTATGTGTTTGCCAAAGTCATTATTATTGTCACCATTCTGGTCCGTTACAAAATAATCTGTTTCTAAGTAGACATTTTCTATTTTCAGACTTCCATCATTAGATAGATTAAATTCCCGCAGCATCGTATCACCAGGTTTCAGATTATCGATATCGATAAAAGCTGTCGGATTAGCCGATAAATCCAATGTTCCCGCTGCAAAGGCATTATTTGTTACTTCCTGATCACTGAAATAAGCAAATGTCCCACCGCCAACCAGCGCTATTCCTAACGCAGCTGAAGCTACACTTAAACCAATTTTTCTCTTAATGCTCATTTTGCTTCCTCCTCAGTTTCTGTTTTACAAAAGCGTTATTAATACGTTTAGTTCCACATGAACATATCAGATTCGAAACCGGTGCTTACGATCCCCCTTCCAGACTGAAATTGATTAAATTACTTGGGTTAACCTGTAAATTTGCAAACTACTCCATTGAAACCGGTATAATCTACCTCCCTTGTCTGCTATAAATAAGAATCTTTCTGTTATATCATCCAGTTGATAGAGCTATTATAATAAAGGACTGGCGATAAAGTTGTCGAAGCTTGTTAAAAATATTCAAAATGATTAAAGATAACCATTTTCTATATAACATATAGATAAATAGTAGGAAAAATCGAATTGAAGTTTTTAAAAACGTAGAATAACAGGATGGAATTCCTATAAGACATCACTATTTATTATAATTGCCGAAACATTAAAACCGGACACCCTCTTAATAGAAGCTGCCCGGTTTTGCATACGAAAGAAGAGATGCTAAGATTTTAGATACAACGCTCAACCTTCTAGTATATTTAGTAAACTTGCTGTCCATCCAATCCGGCGTGACTGTCTGTCTAAAAAAAGGCAACGCGCGATGCGTTACCTATTGCCTTAATCATGCTATTTGGAAGAATAATATGACCTTCATTCATTACAAGTCTTTTCTCTTTTTGATGATCAACCAGCTGTTGAATCCCTTCAAGTGTTTTACGACTTTCACTGTTCAAATCGTTCGACAACGGTTAAGTGACGTTTTAAAGCATGTACCGTGCTGTCTTTTTCAAATGTTTTCACATTCAAGGTTTTACCGAAAAAGATCCAGGAATCGGTCCCAAAAGCCTTTTTCCTCTTCTTGTGTTTCTTCTGTTGTTTCTGGTTTCTCTATTTCAATCGCTTCGGTCTGCAAAACAAATTGCACGACATCAACCTTTTCATTTTTGTCGGAAACAAACGATTGCGGCTCAAAATCCGAGTAGTCATATTCATCCATCATTTCATCTACTTCTGATTGCATTTGACCTGGTAAGTCACTCGTTTGTTCCTGCAGTTCCTCGGTCCCGTTTTTCAGCTCGCTTGCACCGCTGTCAAGCGATGATGTGCCGTCAGACAATTCCTGAATGCCGGCGTCAAGGTCCTGATAAGAAGACGCCAATTCGCTGACGCCATCCGTGTAATCCACTAAACCATTATGGAACGTTTGGTACTCAGATGTCATGGTGGATAACCCTTCCTGCAACTCGGCAAGCGCACCCATTTGATCCATATTTTCCATACCATTCTCAACTTCATCAGCCATCGTTTCCAAATGAGCTGCCATTTCCTCAATCGCTCCAGATACTTCCTCCAGTGTTCCTGTTACGGAGCCAAATGCTTCCTGTACAGCCTGATACGTTCCTTTAGCTTCGCGGGCTCTCTGATAGGTCTCAGACAATTGATTCACAACCGTTTTATCCTCTGCACCTTCACGTAACGTCTCAATTTGCTCTGGACTAATATCATAATCCGGAATCTTGTTCATGGCTCCATCCAGACTGCTGTATGCTTTATCGTAATTCTCACGCAATGTATCCAGTCCATTAACAGTTTCTCTCAAGCCGCCTGCCAGTTCGCGCAGTCCATCAGGCAGTTTTTTAAGTTCACTGAGATCCGGGGCTTCAGGCGCACTTTCTACTGCACTGTTCACGTTTTGCAAGGCATCACGGATTTGCGCCGACCCATTGACCAGATCACCTGAGGATTGATCAAGCTCATTGATGCCATTCAAAAATTCACCGGAGCCGCTGCTTAAATCTGACGCGCCTGAGCTTAATTCTGAAATGCCGCTGCTCAGGTCACCGATGCCCTGATTAATATCACTGATGGCATCGGAAAGCGACTGCATATCACTTTTCATGCCACCCAAATTCGGATCCTCCATCGGCATCGACGCCGGAGTTGCGCTGATATTAATCGG
The DNA here is from genome assembly GCF_035301925.1 of Lentibacillus sp. Classification (GTDB taxonomy): domain Bacteria; phylum Bacillota; class Bacilli; order Bacillales; family Amphibacillaceae; genus Lentibacillus. The sequence continues at coordinate 16,744 of NZ_DATGTI010000114.1, forward strand.
GTCCATTTCAAAATCCGAAACATTGGCCGAGACAACAAACGTTTCTTCTTTTTCCGGCATCACGGTGAACGTGATTTGCGTATCTTTTCCGGATGTGGCCTTCGTTCCGTCCGGTGCCTGGATATCGTCAAATTTTGCCTGATCCATCGTCAGCGAAATCTGCATCATATAGTTTTCAAAAAACACCGGATCGACCGATTCATTGGCGGAAGTGGCTATTTGCAGTTCCAAAGCACCGCTTTTACCGGCGAGTTCATCAGGTGCCACTTCCTCCCCGTCAAGGACATAGATGATATCAACGTTCCACGGCAGCGGCTTGTTATCCACGTCACCCTGATAGTAAAATTCATCTTCTTCCGCCTGAAAACGAATGGTGTTGTCATCACCTTGTTTAATGTCGTTTAAGTTGCTCAGGTTCCGCACATTGTTGTAATCACCGTGGTCCACAATCTGACCCGGTTCGGTTACATGAAACGTGTTCACCACATACATATCCTGCAATGTGCCGCTTGCGTTCAAGTTGCCGTAAATCGTTTCATCCTTTGCAGAATACGCGCCGGATCCTGATTGTTCATCGGCGTTGTCTGCGGCTAATGCAGGCAAAGGAAGCGAACCAAACACAAGCACGGCACACATCATCATCATTGCTAATCTTTTTAGCCGCATCGAATCACTCACCTTTATAAAAATTTGCTTTCCATGTTGTTTTTTCAATAACCCGGTCAAATACAAGCAGCAATGCTGGCAGTAGAAGTACCACCATTAGAAACGCCAGTGCCGCACCGCGTCCGAGCAGGAGGCCAATGGACGATACGATCGGATCTGTTGAGGTCATCCATAAGATAAAGCCGACACTGGACAGGATTGATGCGGATACACCAATCGAGAAGATCTTCTCATTAATTGTTTTCTTAATCGCTGGTTTGGCTTTCATCGCTTTTCGGTTTTGGACATAGTCCTCAGTCAATAAAATCGCATAGTCGACTGTTGCCGCAAGCTGAACCGTACTGATAATCAAATAACCAATATAAACAAGCGGGACATTGGTAAAGTATGGTATTGACAAATTAATCCATACCGCCGACTGTATCGTGAGCAGCAGAACAACCGGGAATGATATCGACCGGAATGTGACGAGCAGAACAATCGCAATCGCTAATACGGTCAACAGGTTAACCATCGTATTGTCCTGTTCCACGATGTCTTTCATATCATACAGGGTGACACTTTCGCCAAGGGCATGATAATCATTACCGTAATAATCAGCGGCAATCGCCCTGACATCCTCTACAAGCGCAAATGCCTCCTTACCTTCCTTATCTGTTGACGTGTTTAATATAATCCGGCTGTAATTTTCCGAAAAGAACTGCTCAGTCTGAGATTCATCGAGATACTCCAGTGGTATGCCGGCCCCAACAGTATCGACATACGAGATGTTACTTTTCACATGATCAAGATTGTCGAGTTCCTGGACAAGTTCCACTTCTTTGCCAATATCTCCCTTTGGCACCAGCAGTACCATCGGCGTGGATTTGCCGAATGCATCTTCAATTTCAGCTGTATCACTTCCGGCACGCGTATTTTCCGGCTGTTCGCCAGTGCCATAAAGAAATTCGGTCTGACTCTGTCCCAGAAAAGCCGGAACGATCAGAACCATCACAATAAGCAGCACCGGTATCCGCAATTTGATGAAATATTTTCCGATATTAAATTTGCTTGGAATCCATGGCTTATGCTGTGTTTTGTCAATCCATTTATAAAGTATCAATGTCAGCGCAGGAAGGAATACCATCACACTGATAAAGCTGAGCAAGATCCCTTTCACCAGGTTCAAACCCAAATCGGCACCAAGTCCAAATTCCATAAACGACAGTGCCATAAACCCGAAGAACGTGGTTGACGCACTCGCTGCGACAGCCGGAAACGACCGCTTCATGGCCCGTTTCATCGCTTCTTTCGGATCCGCTATCTCCTGCCGGTAATCATCAAAGCTATGGAGCAGGAATATCGCATAATCGAGTGACACAGCAAGCTGCAGAATCGGTGCCACCGCCTGGGTGATAAAGGAAATCTCACCGATAAAGATGTTCGTGCCCATATTAATCAGGATTGAAACACCGATAGCTATCAGGAAAAACACCGGCTCGATCCATGACCTGGTGGACAAGAGAAGAATCAATATAATAATCGGGACAAGAATCATGGCCGCGTTCATGGTCTCCTGCGTCGTCATTTTTTGCGATCTCGCTGTATTCACAGCTTCCCCTGACATGGCGTTCTCCTCACCGATCAGTTCATAAACCGCATCCGTCGTTTCCACTTCTTTTCCTTCTTCAACGTGGAAAGAATACAGTGCATTGCCATCCTTGTAATATGTCTCAACGGTATCGGGATCCGCCATTTCGATTGGTGTTTTCATATCGATGGCATCATCAAGCCAGGTGACTTCAGACACCCCGTCGACCGCGTCAAGTTTGTCCTTGAAGCCAAGCGCATCCGGAATACTGATATCTTTCATCATGACCCGGGCGTTTGTCATCTTACCACTAAATTCCTCGTCCATAACCTCTGTCGCTTCAATTGATGGGGTGTTCTCCGGCATATATTCAACCATATCATGCTGGACCGGTACCCCAAACTGCACGACTGCACTGATGATTGACAGAACTAAGAACGTGATGACAATCAATTTTCTTTTGTTTAAAATGCCTGCTGTCATATCAATCGGTGTTCATCCTCTCTTGCATCTTCCGTTTCAATACTATAACATTATATACGACATCGTGTTGGTTTTACAACAGACAGTTTTATAAATTGCGTACAAAAACCAACACAAAACGGAAATATGTTGATGAAACCAAAAACGAAAGCGTGACAATTTTATGAACAAAAAACTGGATCGACGAAAAAAATATACCCGAATGGTCTTGAAGGATAGTTTAATCGATTTATTAAAAATAAAACCAATATCAGGCATTACAGTCAAAGAAATATGCCAGCTGGCCGATATTAATCGTTCCACATTCTATACCCACTACAATGATCAGTTTGACTTGCTTGAGCAAATCGAAAAAGAACTCATCGACGATTTAAACACCTACCTCAATCAATATAATTTCGAGCAGGAAGAGGAAGCACTGCAGATGACAGAAAAACTCCTTGAGTATGTCGTGTCCAAGCAGGAGATCTGCCAAACACTCCTCAATAAGAACGGTGATCATTCTTTTGAGCGCCGTGTTATGGACGTCGCTCGACCATTTCTGATCCAAAATTGGATGGACAATAATGAAATCGATCCCGGCATATCTGATTATGCCAGTACTTTTCTCATCAGCGGCAGTGTCTATGTGATCAAACATTGGCTGGCCAACAGCATGGACAAGTCCCCGAAACAGATTGCTGAGCTGATCAATAGTTTCAGATTCAGGGAGTGAGGTGACAGATGGGTGATCAGTTAATCGGCGGGATAAATCACATGATTGACTCGGGTCATCTTATAAAAAAGAACCCGGAACCGCCTGGATAGGCATCGGGTGAGAGACGCGTATGACCCACATTAATGATCAGCCACTCTATGATAGACTAACTGCCATGTTCGGCGGGATGGGCCAAAGCGGTATCGGCCGTTTCTGCAGTGATGGTTTACTAAAGGCAAATGGATTTTTGTGCATAAAAAAGTAAGGGAATTTCCGTTTTGATGCGGGAGAAAACAGGAGGAATGACTGGCCCCCTTCACCGGGCAAGGATACGTATCGGTGATTTTTTTACGTCGTTAGAACCCAAGTATTCGACTTTTTGAAATAAGCAACGCATTTATTGCTAAAATAAAGATAGCAATTGAAATGGGCAGAACGTTTGTGGATAACCAATTGATGATTAAAGCGGGCGGCTGTTATGTTTTAGTATGGTTAACATAGAAAAATGATAGTATAACTTTGGAAGTCACACTACCATTCCAGCAACAATTATCTTGATCAATTCTCATATACAATTTCTCCGCCAACGACTGTAGCAAGAACCGAAATATCCTTTAACTGCTCCTCTTGGATTTCCATTATATCTTGATCAATAACAAGAAAATCAGCAAGCTTTCCTTTCTCCAGGCTGCCTTTTAAATCCTCTTCAAAACTGCCCTCAGCTGCCCAAATGGTAAAGGCTCTAAGTGCTTCTTCTCTAGTCATAGCTTCCTCCGGGTACCAGCCACCAGGCGGATTGCCATCACGATCCATTCGTGCAACAGCAGCATAAATCCCGTGAAAAGGATTAACAAGTTCAACAGGTGCATCCGAACCACCGATTATGCGGGATCCGGCATCAATGATTTTTCTCCAGGCATAGCTGTATTTTATCCTTTCTGCCCCAAGCCGGTCCTCTGCCATATTTTTGTCTGACGTTGCATGTGTCGGCTGCATAGATGGTATAACACCAAGCTCAACTATTTTTTCGATTTGATTGGCATTGCTAATTTGATAATGCTCTATTCTCCAGCGATGATCTTCCAGCGGCTCCTCTTTTAACACTTTCTCATACGTATCAATTACTTGCTGGTTTGCGCCGTCCCCGATTGCATGGGTTGCCACCTGAAAACTTTGCTCTCGCGCTTTCTTAACTAGGGTGTAAATTTGCTCATCAGAATAGATATAATTCCCCTTATGTCCTGAACGATCACTGTAATCATCCAGTAATGCAGCACTCCTTGATCCCAGTGCACCGTCTGCCATAAGTTTTACTGACCCTATTGTTAGTCTGTTATCAAACAACCCTATTTCCGGACCTTTATTAAGGTAATGTTTAAAGGTTTCTCCTAATTCACTGGAGGTATTATCAATCATAACATTTAACCTAACCTTCAAATCATTCTCTTTATAGAGTTCTTTCATAATATTAATTTCTTCCAGGTTGGCACCGGCATCCGAAGCACTGGTAATACCATTGGAAAATAGTGTTTCTTGTGCTTTCAGTTGTGCTTCTGAAAGCCTTTCTTCGCTGTATGGCGGTATTTTTGCTGTCACTGATTGTCGTGCGGCATCAACCAGAACTCCTGTTGCTTCCCCATTCCTATCCCTAATTATTTCTCCTCCCTTGGGATTGGGGGTGTCTTTTGTAATGCCCCCCATCTCTAGTGCTTTGGAATTAACCCAAACGGAGTGTCCATCCACTCTTGTAAGTACGACTGGATTATCAGGGGCTACTTGGTCAAGTTCCTCCTTGGTCGGAAATGATTCATCAGGCCAAAGCTCGTGATTCCATCCCCGCCCTAATATCCACTCTCCTGAATCAAGGTTTTTTGCTTCTTTGTTTACCAATTCCAATATTTCCTGTTTAGGTTTATTAAAAGCATCAATTTCCAGAAGTTTAGTTCCAAGTGAAGTAAAATGAATATGCCCATCATTCAAACCCGGAATCACTGTTTTACTTTTTAAATCAATAACTTCTGTCTCAGGTCCAATATAATCTTCGGCATCTTTATTATTGCCAACGTAGATTAGTTTCCGGTCCTTAATTGCCATTGCACTTACCTTTGAAAAATCCTGATCGACCGTATAAATAGTTCCATTCACAAAAACAGTATCAGCCAGTTCATTATCTCCATTCATTGTTTCCTGACTCCCAGTTTCACATCCAATAACCATAAAAGCCGACAAAATAACCACCCCAAGAAGAATTGCTTTATTTTGCAATTCATATCCCCCTCTCCTATGGTTAATTTTGAATATTAGTATTAGTTTTAATATTTCAGTACAATTATGATATCAATCACCTGCCCATTTGTATATCCATATTTTGGTTCAAATTTCAATTTAGTTCATTTGACACACACTGGCTTGTCTCAATGACCTTCAGTAATTGCGTGATTCATTTCCTTTGTGCCCTGAACAGTTCGATTGTTCAGCTCCTTTTTATGTCCGGTCCACCATATATTCGCTTTTTATGAGATTATAAATCTATATTTGGGAATCTACTAAGGACGGTGCTTCTTATGTATCAAAAAGGTCCCGTCCTGGGTTTTTTGTTTTTGTACCGCCATTCATGAGGGAAGGAGCATCTGAACGAATATACTAAAAGATATTCTGGTAGCGATTAGTGACACATAACAACTCATCGTTGCCAGTGAAAACGGAAATTACCAATTTTCCTTATAAATGACAACTTACAAATAGCTGGTTGTCATCCTGAGCGGTACGGAATTGGTAACAGCATCAGCCCCATTGTTAACAGAAAAGTTACCTGAAGTGGATATGCTTGTCACATCTGAACCAAAAGGAATCTCTTTTGTCAATGAGCTCTCCAAAGTATTGAACTTGAAACATTACGTTTTTGGCCAGAAAAAACGTTAAAGCGTATATGGATAACCCATTCACACACAAAGTCAACTCCATTAAAACACAGAAGCTCTTTTAAGAGATCGGAAACAATCGCATCAGTACCATACTCTACAAAACCCATAGAAATAAGCAATATTTTTATAATTATCTTTTTTTGATCCAGCGGCTTGTTCGACATCACCCGTTTGATATTTCGCATACCTGAAACATTTGCTGATTTATAAAAAGGAGACTGAGCACTAAACTCAATCTCCTTTCACCTGCCTTATCAGTATTGCCTATCAGCCACCTTCACTAGCAGCTTCCCAATATTTTTCCCTCTAAATAAATCCAAGAATGCATCCGGTATGTTCTCAAAAACTTCCCGAATAGTTTCGCGATACGTCAGTTTGCCTTCCTGCAGTCATTGACCGAGCTGCTTGGCACCTTCCTTGAAGCGATTAGAATAATTCCCAACAGTGAAGCCTTGCATCAAGGCGATCTTTATCAATGAATAAAAGGTTTATCGATATTAAGATAAGTCTTTTTTAATCAGCTTAACTCGACTTTTAAAGTCACACAGTAATGAAAACACTACAAATGAACAACGGATACCGGTTTCAGACTGAGACATGGATTCAAATCAAATCCATATCCCACTGTTCAGCTATAAATACCCCATCTTCTTCGCCTCAAATGTCAGCTCTTCCCTGAACATTGGATGGGCGATGTCAATTAATGCTTTCGTCCGTTCCCGGATGGTTTTGCCCCGAAGCCTTGCAATACCATGCTCGGTAACGATATAATCCACATCATTTTTGGATGTGGTGACAGGCGTTCCCGGGTTTAGTGATGGCACAATTTTGGAAATCGAATCACCCTTAGCCGTTGAATGCAGGCAAATCACGCCCCGTCCGCCATCTGACAAGTGTGACGCCAATTGAAAATCCGCTTGTCCGCCTGTCGACGACCAGTACATGTCACCGACCATTTCCGAGTTGACCTGGCCAAGGAAATCGACTTCTACAGCTGCATTAACCGTTACCAGATTGTTCGCTGAATCCAATTGACCCACATGGTTCGTTTTGTTGACAGGCAGCATATACACATTTTCATTTTCATGGAGAAAGTCGTAAAGCTCCCGTGATCCATAAGCGAACGTTGCGGTCATTTTGCCTTGTTTAAACGGGTTGTTTTCGTTCGTCACAGCCCCGCTTTCATATAGCGCTATGATTTTTTCCGGAATCATTTCCGTATGAATGCTCAGATTCCGGTAATCCTTTAAATTATCAATGATGGCGTTAGGAATGGAGCCAAAACCAATTTGCAGCGTGTCGCCGTTTTCGATCAGGCTCGCGACATGTTCGCCAATCATTTTGTCCTTTTCCGATTGCTCTGGTGTAGCTGGCGCTTCCGGGATAGGCTGATGATTTTCGATGAATCCGGTAATGTCGGAAATATGGACCTGGTTTTCCCCGTATGTGCGGGGCATGTATTCGTTAACTTCCAGCAGAACCGTTGCACCTTCCTTGATTAATGGGATTGTGTGATCCGCATTCGTTCCAAGCGAAAAGTAACCGTTTGAATCCATTGGTGATGCAACCGCCATAACCACCGGGTTTCTCGCAATTTGCTTCAGCAGTTTCGGTACATCGGAAAAATGATTAGGCAGAAGATCGATTTTCCCCTCTTTAAACGCCTTCCGTTCCGAGACGCCCATAAACATACTGATAATTTTCAATTTGTCCGGAGCCACATCCAGCACGTCACGAGTCGTAAACATTTGAAACAGACGATTGCCCTCCAGACCGTCGTAAGTTTCCAATTGCTTCATCAAGGCACCGGGCTCCCCGGCGAGAATGGGGGTAATGATATCGGATTCCGGCTGGATATTTGTGATCACATCCTCTTTTGTACGATGCTTTTGCCGGTATAATTGTGTCGGATTCATGATGCATAGCTCCTTTATAAAATGATTTTATATAGAGATTAAATTTTTTGCGATAACGGTGGTAACAATCAATTGCTTTACAAACGATGGTATTCAGACATACTTTCCTGTTATGTTTTACTGAACTGTTTCCCGCTATGTTGACAATACGAAAGGAAGCATCCATTTGCTGCAAATAATGCTTCCTTTACCATCAACTTTTTCAATTATACCGGGTTTGCCTGACTTTCATCTGTTAAGCCAAGTTTCTTTGCTGTTGTCTCATGAATGTCATGGACAAGTTCTGGATTATCCCTTAGTGATTTGCCATAAGAAGGGACCATTTCTTTAATTTTTGGTTCCCACTCGTCTAATTGCTCTGGGAAACATTTCTCCATAACCTCAAACATGATGGAAACCGCAGTCGAAGCGCCAGGTGAAGCACCAAGCAAAGCAGCGATTGACCCATCTTCAGCACTTACAAGTTCCGTACCAAATTGAAGTGTGCCTTTGCCGCCATCCTCGGTATCCTTGATCACTTGTACGCGCTGGCCTGCTGTCACGAGATCCCAGTCTTGACTTTGCGCATCTGGAACAAATTCCCGTAACGCTTGAATATGCTCTTCTTTCGATAACATGACCTGCTGGATGAGGTACTTCGTTAATGGGACATTCTTGGCACCTGCTGCTAACATCGTGAAGACATTATTCGGTTTGACTGAACCCAATAAGTCCATATTTGAACCTGTTTTCAGGAATTTTGGCGAAAAACCGGCAAACGGCCCAAACAGTAATGTCTTTTTGCCGTCGATATAGCGTGTATCAAGATGCGGCACAGACATTGGCGGCGCACCGACTGCAGCTTTGCCGTATACTTTGGCGGTATGCTGCTCTGCCACCTCGGGATTTTTACAGACGAGGAATTGTCCGCTAACCGGGAATCCGCCTACATGTTCACTTTCAGGTATACCTGTTTTTTGCAATAATGGCAGAGCCCCTCCGCCGGCACCGATAAAGACGAATTTTGCCGTATGATATTCAAGGGTATTGTCTTCAAAGTTCCGGACCTTCACTTCCCAGGCACCATCGTCAGTACGTTGTAAATCTTCCACCGTATGATTGTATCGAATATTCACATTTTGATTTTCTAAGTGGTTCAATAATTTACGCGTAAGCACACCGAAATTGACATCAGTTCCAGAGTCGATTTTAGTTGCTGCTATCGGCTGATCGACTGTCCGATCTTTCATGATAAGCGGCATCCATTCCTTTAATTTCTCCGGGTCATCGGAAAATTCCATTCCTTCGAACAAAGGATTTTCTGACAGTGCGTTAAACCGTTTTTTCAAAAACCTTACATTATTTTCCCCATGCACCAAACTCATATGAGGCAATGGCATAATAAAGTCCTGTGGATTCTCGATCAGATTGTTCGTGACAAGGTAGGACCAAAACTGCTTTGACACCTGAAATTTTTCATTGATGTTCAGCGCTTTGGTTATATCGATTGATCCATCCGGTTTTTCAGGTGTGTAGTTAAGTTCACACAGTGCTGAGTGGCCCGTCCCCGCATTGTTCCATACGTTCGAGCTTTCTTCGCCTGCGTTTTCAAGTTTTTCAAAAAGTGTTATGTTCCAATCCGGTGCCAATTCTTTTAAAAGCGATCCCAATGTTGCACTCATGATGCCGGCACCAATCAGGATAACATCTGATGTCGTATGTTTGTTGCTCATGTCATTCATCCCAATCCTCTATGATTTGCAGAAACGATGTCAGCACTCCTGCTCTATTTCACAGCAAGCCGGGAAACATAAAGGACGCACATCATTTCTGAACCCATTATAACCCACATATAGTTTATCAAACTTCCCGGGAAACTAAAATATTTATGTGACAAATTATTGCTGTTACTTATGGTACGGTTCACCACGCATAATCCGGAAAATGCGGTAAATCTGTTCCAATAAAACCATCCGCATCAATTGGTGTGGAAACGTCAGCTTGGAAAACGACAGTGCCAAATCACTCCGCTTTTGAACATCATCACTTATACCGAGTGAGCCGCCGATAATAAAGCTGATTTTGCTGGTGCCATAGGTAGCGAGCTTGTCCAATTTTGCAGCGAATTGTTCTGAACTCAGTTGTTTTCCTCCGATTTCCAATGTGATGACATATGAATCCGGACTAATCTTGGATAGAATCCGCTCGCCCTCTTTTCGCTTCACTTCGGCCGTTTCGGGTTCACTCAAGTACTCCGATGCCTTTTCATCAGCCACTTCCACAATCTGTACATTTGCATATGAGCGGAGCCGCTTCAGGTACTCCTCGATACCCTGCTTGAGGTATTTTTCCTTAAGTTTTCCAACGGCGATAATTGATATTTTCATTAAATTGTACATCCTTTTCGTATAATGCTTTATACAGTTTACCAAAAAACCGGGACATAAACATGTACCGTCCATAGCAAACCAAAATAATTATCAAAATCTTTCTTGTAATTTATATTGCTTTTATAGCAGGGTATCACCATGAAGCCTGTTTTTATTGACGTTGGATAAGGACGTTGGGGATGTACAGGATTTAGGGTGAAAAGCAGACATTCCCTTTGACCTATCCCAGTTCACCAGCCGGTGAGCGGAAATCTAATCCGCGAACCAGTTTACAGTGGGCAGAATCATTTCTGTTAGAAAATAAATATGGTCTGAAGATCTATTATTCAAGAGGACGTTTCCTGATGATTTTCCAGGAAAATGATACGCTCGATTTGCAGTGCGACAGACAAAACGTGGATAAACGCTTCATAGTTCGAGGTTTCCGAGTGCTTTTCATAATTATGGACAATGGGGCCTGCCAGATCTTTACTGGCCTCAAGATCAAAATGGTAAAAATCAATAATCGGAAAATAGAGTGCATCACCAATTGGAATCAGTGTACCCATGACAATTTTACCTTTTTTTGGCGGGACGGCTGTTGGATCATACACCATGACATCCAACGTCTCATTTGTCAGCATATCAACGACGACGAGAACACGGTCATTATATTTATAACCGACATAATAAAATTTTGGTATTGCCTTATCCCATTCCTTCAGCCATGATGCGATAAGCGGCTTTTTATGCAGTTTATGACGGTTTTCTTCAATATAATCTTCAGCAAACGTGACCTCAGCTCCATCTGAATCATACATTAATTTCCACCAAAACAGATTACTTTCCAGCGCCTGCCGTTTTTCCGTCTGCGGGTGGTGGTCATCGATGAATTCACACAAGCCTTCCCTGTACAAGGCAGCATAACGGTCGATCAAATAATGCGTAAAATCTTTGAAGACATCCAGGAGCAATTCCTCTCTCAACTCATCAGAAATCGGGTAATCATGCCGGAATGTTTTGCCACTGGATGCTGACTGTACGAATGGCACCACGTTTTCAGTTGCTCTGTTTTCTTTCATGAAATCATTTCCTTTCGAGGAGAATTTTGTAGTAGTAAGCGAAGGGTTTAATTGACCTTCTTTAATGATTCGACATTCATCCTTCATTTCCTCTTTTTTAAATGAAAAAATTGGCCCATTTTCCCACATATATTGGTATAATATACTTGAACAAAGAAAGGATGTGGGACATGCCCAATAAACCGCGTACGAAACCCGTCGAGCTGCAAATATTATCCTCGTTGAACATGCGAATGACCTTATCGTCAAAGGATAGGCAGCATTTTTTCAATCTGAAAAGGGGCTATGAAGGTGAGGTCAAATTTGATGCATTAACGGAAAAACTTCAGTGTGATTGCTTCATATTAAATGACCTCTTGCTCCAGGCAAATAAGACCCTTTTTCAAATTGATTCGCTGATTATCACATCTCGTATATGTTTGAAGTGAAAAACCATGAAGGGGATTATTATTACGAAGCAGATAAAGTTTTTAAACTGCCTCAATACGAAATCGTCAATCCGCTGCACCAGTTAGGAAGAAGTGAATCACTACTTCGACAGTTACTTCTCAAGGATAAAGTTAACCTTCCAATTGAAGCCTTTGTAATTTTTATCAATCCGGAATTTACGTTATACCAGGCACCCCTCGATAAGTCGATTATTTTCCCCACCCAAATCAAAAAATACCTCAGTCAATTAAATTCAACGCTGTCCACATTAAATGAAAAGCACAAGCAACTGGCGGACAGATTATGCGCGCTCCATATTGAGGAATCGCCATATCAGCAGCTGCCATCCTATACTTATGGGGAACTTCGTAAAGGCATCATCTGTATGGCGTGTGATTCCTTTTCCACCAGGACTGAATGAAGAAAAATGATTTGCGGTGACTGTGGGCACAAGGAGAGTCTTGCTGCAGCTGTCTTGCGGTCTGTGGAAGAGTTCAAACTGTTATTTCCGGAAAAACGTGTCACGACAGCTGTTATACGAGAATGGTGCAGCATCGTGGATTCCGATAAGCGGATCAAGAAAGTGTTGGATGATAACTATACGAAGAAAGGAGACAACCGATGGACTTATTATGAATGACACGTGGCATTTGGGACAAGAAGGGGGTTCTCTCTGACGTTTTGCTTGTTTTTGGAGGAAGTTTCGGACGAGAGAAGCTTTCTCTCTGACGTTTCAACCACTTTCGAAGGGCGTTTCGGATGAGAGAGGCTTTCTCTCCGACGTTTCGACCACTTCGCAAGCGCATTTCGGCAGAGAGAGCCTTTCTCTCTGACGTTTCCACCACTTCGCGAGCGCATTTTGGCGGAGAGAGCCTTTCTCTCTGACGTTTCCACCACTTCGCGAGCGCATTTTGGCGGAGAGGACCACTCTCCCTGACGTTTCCACCACTTACTGTGCACATTTTGGCGGAGAGGACCGCTCTCTCTGACGTTTCGGCCACTTCTCAGGCACATTTCGGCGGAGAGGACCGCTCTCTCTGACGTTTCGGCCACTTCTCAGGCACATTTCGGCGGAGAGAACCACTCTCTCCGACGTTTCGACCACTTCGCGAGCGTATTTCGGCGGAGAGAACCACTCTCTCTGACGTTTCCACCACTTCGCGAGCGTATTTCGGCGGAGAGGACCGCTCTCTCTGACGTTTCCACCACTTCACGACTGCATTTCGTCGGAGAGGACCGCTCTCTCTGACGTTTCCACCACTTCACGACTGCATTTCGTCGGAGAGGACCACTCTCTCCGACGTTCCAAACGCTGCATGGTGCAGTTTCGGACTCGACCGACAAAAAACACAAAAATGACGATACCCACCACAGTATCGTCATCATCACTTCAATCCCGTTTCTCATTTTCTATCTTTTTCTGATCCACGTACCATGTCAGGGGCTGATCAGACCCCCTCATCAGCTTATAGACATACGAAGACGTCAGATTGTAACTGTCCTCGATTTTTTCAGCTAGATAGCTGCTCCGCTCGAACAGAATCGACCGGAATTCACTGATCTGCCGGTGGACTTTTTCCATCAATGCTTCCTGATTTTCCAGCCG
>NZ_DATGTI010000115.1:0-7644 GCF_035301925.1 Lentibacillus sp.
ACACGGTTGGCATCTGCGGTGAAAATCGAGCTTGACAGACCGTACGAGACGCCATTGTTCACTTCAATTGCTTCTTCAAAACTCTTTACCGGGATCAGCGAAATAACCGGACCAAAGATTTCTTCCTGGGAAATGCGCATATCCGGTGTGCAATCCGTAAACAATGTCGGTGCGAAATAGTGACCCTTTGCAAATTCACCGTCAGTCAGCACGTAACCGCCTGCAACCAGTTTTGCCCCTTCTTTTTTGCCGATCTGAATATATTTTTCGATTTTATCAAGGCCAGCCTGATTGATGATCGGACCAACTTTATTGGATTCATCCAGCCCGTCGCCAATGGTCAGTTTTTCGATTTCAGCAAGCAGACGCTCCTCGAGACGTTCTTTAACATCTTCATGAACGATGACCCTGCTGGCTGCTGTACAGCGCTGGCCGCTTGTGCCATACGCACTCCAAATAATGCCTTCAACGGCTAAATCAAGGTCTGCGTCGTCCATGACGATAATGGCATTTTTGCCACCCATTTCAAGTGATACCTTTTTCAACTGTTTGCCGCATTCACTCGCAATATTGCGTCCTGTTTCATTGGAGCCGGTAAAGGAAATAACCCGGATATCATCATGATTAACCATGGCATCGCCGACTTGCGAGCCTTTGCCATACACCACATTCAATATACCTTTTGGCAGTCCGGCTTCTTCCAGGATTTTCGCCAGCTCATACGCCATAATCGGTGTTTCAGTCGCGGGCTTCCAAATAACCGCATTACCTGCAACGATTGCCGGGAATGACTTCCAGGTGGCAATTGCAATCGGGAAATTCCATGGTGTGATAATACCGACAACACCAACCGGAGCACGCTGGCTCATCGAAAATTTATTCGGCAATTCTGCAGGGGTGGTGTGACCGAACAAGCGACGTCCTTCCCCAGCCATATAAAACGCCATGTCAATGCCTTCCTGCACTTCACCGCGAGCCTCTTCCAGCACTTTGCCGTTTTCCATCGTCAGCAATTGAGAAAGATGCTCTTTGCGCTCCTTCATCATCCGGCCGACTTCAAATAAAACCTCAGCCCGCTGTGGTGCGGGAACCAGCGCCCACTCCTTTTGCGCTTTTTTGGCTGCTGCAACGGCTTTATCAACCGTTAAGCCGTCTGACAGGGGGACGTTGACGATCGTTTCCCCGTTTGCCGGATTAACGACTGGGGCAGATTCATTTCCTTCCACCCATTCACCGTCAATAAAATTTTGCAGTTTTTCTGTCTTAAGTAATACCTCACTCATACAAAACATACCTCCTAAAATTAAATATGAATCAACTATTGATTAGCACGATCACGGATTTGTGCAATCGTGGATGAAACTGAAATCTGTTCCTTGCCGGTTAAAATCTCAATAACAGCCGGCACGTTTTTTTGCAGTGCCGTTTCAAACGCTTCAGCAAACATCTCAGACGTCTTGACCAAGTAACCATCTGCTCCAACACTTTTAGCCAAGTCCTTAAACGAAACACTTCCTAGATCAGTGCCGATGACTTTTTCCGGATAATGGATCTCCTGGTGCATCCGGATCGTTCCATACATGTTGTTGTTAAAAACCAGACAGATGACAGGGATGTTATATCTGACCGCTGTTTCCAATTCCTGCATGGTCATCATGAACCCGCCGTCACCCGCTAATGCGACGACCGTTTTATCCGGCAAGGCGAGTTTTGCCCCGAGTGCTGCCGGCATCCCATACCCCATCGCACCGGATGTGGGACCCACATAAGTATGTTTTTCTTTGAACGGATAAAAAGCGTGGAGCCAGCCGGCAAAGTTTCCGGCATCATTGGTCAGAAGTGTATTATCCGGCAATATCTTGTCCATCATTGCCACTATATGCTTATTGATGACGTCTTTATGCGATACATCAAGACGGCTGATTGATTCAAAAGCACGCCTGCGTTCATCCGCCCAATTTTTCCAGCTGCCCTGAATGTCCATCCCGATTAACGCCTGCAGTGCTTCTCCTGCGTCTGCGACAACCCCGGCATCCGGCATGAATACTTTGCCAATGGTCTCATAACTAATATCGATATGGATTAACTTTTTCTCCGGTGTGATGATCTGATAATCCTGCGTTGTCACCTCAGACAACCGTGTGCCGATTGCCAAAATCGTGTCTGCTTCCGCCACTGTCTTTAGTATATTCGGGTTGGTTCCCAGTCCAAGGTGCCCGGCATACAATGGGTGATCATTCGGGAAAATGTCTTGCCGTCGAAATGCCGCGATGACAGGTAGATGATATTTTTCGGCAAAGGTCACAAGTTTCGCTTCTGCCTGCGATCGTTTAATGCCCCCGCCGGCAATGATGAGCGGTTTTTCGGCTGAATTCAGCAGCTGCTCAACTTGTGTCACTTCCTCCCGCGCCGGGACCGGTTTCGGCTTGACAGCAGCCGGGCCAAATGTCATCTTCGCTTCAGCCGGCAGAACATCCTCTGGCAGCGACACAACCACAGGCCCCGGACGACCCGTTTTGGCAATGCGGAATGCCCGCTGTACGATCTCGGCCATCCGCTCCGGGTCCTTCACTTCCACAGCCCATTTAGCGATATGCCCGAAATACCGATCAAGATCAACTTCCTGAAACCCCTCCCTGCCCCGGAACTTACTGTGTACCTGACCCAAAAACACCACCATTGGCGTGGAATCCTGATAAGCGGTATGGACCCCAATAGAAAGGTTTGATGCCCCGACACCGCGTGTGGCCATCACAACACCGGGCTGCAGGGATGACTTGGCATACCCTTCCGCCATAAACGCCGCACCGCTTTCATGCCTTGCAGATATCAGATTAATCGATTCGTCATCATACAGTGCATCCAACAACGGTAAATAACTCTCCCCCGGGACACAAAATGCGTTACTGATTCCTTCAATTTTCATACACTCAACGATAGCCTGTGCGGCTGTAACCGTTTTCGTTGTACGTGTTGCCGCTTTCGTTTTCATTAACGGGGCACCTCCTGCAAATTCAACTGTTTCATGCGGCTGATGACATCATCCAATCGCTCGGCTGTCACCGTAAGCGCTGTCCTGAAATACCCTTCACCCCGAGAGCCAAAAGCATTCCCAGGCGTGATGATAACCCCCGCTTCGTTCAGCAATTTGTTCGCAAACGACATCGATGTAAAGCCATCCGGGACCCTTGCCCAAAGAAAAATGGTCCCATTTGGTTTATCTGCCTCGATACCAAGCTCTTGGAAGGCACAATAAAGTTTTTCCATCCGCTCCTGGTAAATGGTGTTATGCGCCTTCACTGCCGAAAAGTCACTTGTCAATGCAGCGGAAGCAGCTTTTTGGATAGGAAGGAACTGGCTCGAATCAATATTGCTTTTGAATGCAGCCAGCGCTTGAATCACCTCCTTGTTCCCAACCACATAACCAATCCGCCAACCGGTCATGTTAAAACTTTTCGACAGCGACCCGAATTCCACCGCATGTTCTTTGGCCCCGGGAATCTGCATGGCACTCGGTGCTTCATACCCGTTAAATGTGATCATGTCGTAGGCGGCATCATGAACCAGGAGCAGCTGATTTTTCCGCGCAAATGCAATCGCTTTCAAAAAAGTGTCGTCATTTGCGGTGGCGGCTGTCGGATTGCCTGGGTAGTTCAACAGCATTAATTTTGCTTGATTGATAGATTCTTGATCGATCTTTTCATATGACGGTTCATAACTATTTGTAGCATCCAATGGCAAAGCCACACTGTTTCCGCCGGCTAAATGGACGGCCGTCCGATAAACCGGATACCCGGGGTCGGGAACTAATACGGTATCGCCGGGATTGATTGTGGCGTGCATCAGGTTGGCAATCCCCTCTTTAGATCCAATGAGAGCGAGTACTTCCGTCTCCGGATCCAGTTCAACGTCATACTGTTTTTGGTAATGGTGAGCGACCGCTTCCTTGAATTCTTTAGTGCCACTATACGTTGAATAACGATGATTGGCAGCGACTCTGGATTCTTCAGCCAGTCGGTCAATGATAAAATCTGGTGTCGGCAAATCCGGGGCACCAATACCCAAATCGATCACATCCACACCGTCTGCCTGAAGTTCCTTTTTCTTCTGCTGAAACTCGGAAAATAAATATGGCGGTAAATTGTTCACTTTATCAGAGACAAACGACATCCCGTATCCCCCTTATTTCATTTTGTGAAACGCCATTTCATTTATCTGCTGTAAGTGTAAATCACGATTTAAAATATTGCAACTGTTTGTAATTAAATGATTTGAAATGATGCTAAAGTTCTGCCAGCTTTATCAGTGCCTCCTTGTAGATGTCATTCAGAGCCCAAGTCAGTCACTCCAGCAAGTTTTGGCAAGTAGTACTTGAGCCCATATTTTGTATTCGGGAACATGTTTGTATTTTCGCGCCCATGTTTCGGTTCTCGGGAACATGTTTACGATTTTGCGCTTAGATCGCCCAGACATGTGCCGATCTCAATCATTATATTCCAAAAGCCATAAAGATATTTAATGTTTCAAACAAGGCATTATTGTAGTGATAATTGTGGATAAGGCCGAAAATGGTATATAATATTGGTCTAACGTTTTGAGTTGAGAGGAGACAATTATGCGTGATCAATGGTCATCCAGGATTGGTTTTATTTTATCATCTGCCGGAGCGGCAATCGGACTTGGCGCCATTTGGAAATTCCCTTATATGACGGGGATGAATGGGGGTGGTGCCTTTTTCCTGCTTTTTATTATCTTTACATTAGTCATTGGACTTCCGCTGCTGATCACTGAATTTATCATCGGCCGCGGGGCCCAGAAAGAGGCGGTCAGTGCTTTTAAAAAATTGGCTCCTGACAGCGGCTGGTCGATTATCGGCTACTGGGGTGTCGGCGGTTCATTTATCTTACTGTCATTTTATAGTGTTGTCGGCGGATGGGTGCTCATTTACAGCATCATGTCACTGTTTGGTTCCGTGATTTCCGACAATGCCAATTACGAGCAGTTATTTGGAATGATTACCGGTGATCCGCTTATAGCCATTTCCGGGCATGCCACGTTTTTAATCATCGCCGTCACCATCGTTTCCTTTGGCATTAAAGACGGGATTGAAAAAGCAAGCAAAGTGATGATGCCATTATTATTTATCTTTTTTATGATATTGGTTCTCCGGTCCGTGACCTTTGAAGGCGCAGCTGAAGGTCTTAAGTTTTTCCTGCAGCCGGACTTTTCCCAAATCACAGCAGAAGGAATTCTATATGCACTCGGTCAATCCTTCTTCGCCCTGGCTGTCGGTTTCTCGGTGATGGTGACATACAGTTCCTATCTGGAGAAAGATGTGAGTCTGCCATTTTCAGCAGCATCGGTATCCATTATGAACATTTTTGTTTCACTTTTGGCCGGACTGGCGATTTTCCCTGTTGTTTTTTCATTCGGACTTGAGCCGACAGAAGGACCTGGCCTCTTGTTTATGGTACTTCCTCAAGCTTTCGCACAGATGCCGCTCGGTGAAGTATTCCTGACGTTATTCCTATTGTTATTTCTGTTTGCCATTTTCACCTCGGCATTCAGCATGCTTGAAATTATGACAGCCGCTGTGACTGCCAGAAGGGATTATTCACGAACCAAAGTCGCTTGGATTTCCGGCCTGATTGTTTTTATTGCCGGTATTCCAGCCGCACTGTCGTCCAGCACACTGGCAAACTTTAAAATTTTTGGGTTGACCGTCTTTGATGCAAGCGACTTTCTTGTCAGTAACATGCTGCTTCCGGGCGGATGTCTGCTGATGGCTTTATTCATCGGGATAAAAATGGATCGTACCTTGATGAAGCAAGAATTTTCATATGGCAATAACTTATCATCCAGCACATATCAGCTTTGGTTTCAGATTATGCGCTGGGTTGTGCCTGTTACGATCGTTATCGTATTTTTAAATTCACTGGGAATCATCTGACCGTGGAAGTCTGCACTGCAGGCTTCCATTTTTCTTTGTTAAACGACGTCTATGTGAGAGGCTTTAATTGTGAACTTCAGCATCCGGGGATTAAAACGTCTCGCAAAAGGGAATTTTATTATGAAAGGAGGGCACATGACATATGGTCAAAAAAATTGTCATTGTCGGAGGCGTTGCGGGCGGTGCTAACGTTGCTGCACAAATACGCCGCGACGATCAGGAATCAGACATTACGCTGTTTGATAAAGGCGAACAAATTGCTTTTTCAACGTGTGGCATGCCCTACTATCTGGGCGGAATTGTTAATAAACGGGACCACCTCCTTGTCAGCAGCGATAAATTTGCCGCGAAGTATGACATAAACTTGCAGACTAATACAGAGGTGACAGCCATCGATCGTGAAAATAAGACGATTGCCTATCGGGATTCATCAGGCACAGAACAAACATCCTATGATAAACTCATCCTTTCCCCGGGTGCTTCTGCCAAAAAACCGGCACTGGAAGGGATGAATCACAAACGAACCTTCACCCTGCACAATATCCCGGATATGGATGCGATTGAACGCTTTATTGAAACTGAAAAACCGCGAACGTGTGCCATAATTGGCGCTGGTTTTATCGGATTGGAAATGCTGGAAAACCTGGAGGAACGAGGAATCAACTGTACAATCATTGACCATTCTGAACAGGTTATGAAACTGGTTGATAAAGATATGGCTGACATTATCGAAGACCATCTGGAAACAAAAGGTGTTCAGCTTTTGCTGGATGACGGACTGGCGTCATTTTCTAATAACGGTACGACATTGCACTTAACAAGCGGAAAAAGTCTTCAGGCCGATATGACCCTGATGGCCGTGGGGATACAGCCGAATGTAAAACTTGCTGCGGACAGTGCGCTGGAAATTGGTGAAACAGGTGCCATTAAAGTGAATGATTATATGCAAACAAACGACCCGGATATTTATGCGCTGGGCGATGCAGTTCAGACAAATGACCTGCTGACCGGAACGCCAAGGCATGTCGCGCTTGCAGGGCCGGCTCATCGCCAGGCTTTTATCATTGCGCAACACCTTAAGGGCGGTGATACTGCCTATCAGGGCGTTCAGGGGTCCGCTATTTTCAAAGTGTTTGATTTAAGTGCTGGTGCAACGGGACTGAACAAAGCTGTATTAAACCTTTTGAGAATCAGGTATAAAGAGGCTGTACACGAGACCCGGTCACATGCCGGCTATTATCCCGGGGCTGAAAAGATCTGCTTAAAAGTTCTGTTTGATGCCACAGACGGACGTCTATACGGAGCTCAAGCTGTTGGACGGGAAGGTGTCGATAAACGTCTGGCAGTAATGGCAACCGCTATGAAAGCAAACATGACCGTACATGACCTTCCTGAACTGGAGCTGGGTTATGCCCCGCCTTACTCCTCACCAAAGGACCCGATTAATGTCCTTGGGTATAAAGCGGAAAGTATGCTGGAATCTTAAAGTGAAACTGCAATCAGTGGAACGGTATTTCTCCACTGATTGCTAGTTGAACAGGGCATTTAGGGACGAGGCTGGGACAAAAGCATTTTTATTAAAGAAAAATCCGAACTTTAGTTGGTGCATATATCCCGCTCCGGAAATATACTTGGTGCTCGCCGTGTTGCATGAGGTGTCGAAGAAGCAGCACTCCTCGCAACTCGCAGTTTAC
>NZ_DATGTI010000116.1:0-11582 GCF_035301925.1 Lentibacillus sp.
GAAAAATATAATACAATCAAAAAAGCATTTATCAAGCGTGTCGGTGATGAATGCAAGCAAAACAATCTGCTATTCATATTAGAGCCTGTTTCCTACAGTGCAGAAGGTTTAGGTTCAAAAAGCGCTGAATTCGCCAAGAAAAAGCCGGAAATTGTAGAGTATTTTATGACCGAATTCTCCAAAGAGGAGTATGGCATTGATCTGTTGAAAGTTGAAGTGCCCGTATCCATTTACAATATTGAAGGCTATCAGCAATACGATAATTATGAACCTGTATTTAGCAAGGAAGAAGCCGCGAATTTTTATCGTACTTGCTCAGAAAAAAGCCGTCTGCCATTTATTTATTTGAGCGGTGGCGTAACAAATGACCAATTTGTCGAAACACTGCATTTCGCCAAAGAATCCGGTGCCAAATTCAGTGGCAGCCTGTGTGGACGTGCCATCTGGAAAGACGGTGTTCAACCATTTGCAGAAGAAGGAAAAGAATCACAATATCAGTGGCTCAAAACAACCGGATTGGAGAACTTAAATAAAGTGAAAAAGGCTATTAAGGATACAGCAACACCATGGTCGGAGTTTGTTGAATAGAGGGAATAGAGGGGTCTGTCCCCCACCACACTAATGCGTTAAAGTGGTGAGGGACAGACCCCCCCTTATGTTAAGATATAGTTCCTTAATGCATATGCCACACCGCTGTCATTGTGGTCTTTGGTAATGAAGGCTGCACGTTCCTTTACTTCCTCCTCAGCATTCTCCATTGCGATTCCTCTGCCAGCTATTTCAAACATAGAAATATCATTCAGATTATCCCCAATAGCAAAAGTATCTGCAAGCGGGACATTAAAATAGTCTGCAATAAATTTGAGTGCATTTCCTTTGCTGGCCTGCTCATGCGCTATTTCAAGTTTTTCCCTTCCAGAAGTTGTCAGCGAGATGTCCTTCATTTTTGTCATATCCCTGCGGAGTTCTTGCAGTTTTTCATGATTAAATGACAAAACAAACACTTTGTACGGGTTTAATGTGGAAAACTCAGCGGCATGAAAGTCAGAAACATAAATAAGTCCATGCTGACTGTACTGAATATCGACTTTGTTAAAAGCTGACTTTTTATCAGTCTCCTGGTCAAGTTCCTGAATTTCCTGATAGAGTAAATCTTTTCCTTCTTCCATAATGTATACACCTTGATTGGTGTAAATTTCGTAATACAAATTGTGCTTTTTAATCGCATTCCTTATCTTTTTAAGCACTTCTAATGGTATTATGAATTGTTGAAGTATATCTCCTGAGTGGTATGTCATCGCACCATTACCGGTTATAAACGGACATTCAATATCCGCTTGTTTTAAAATCTGCCGCGTATCGTGCAGTGAACGTCCAGACGAAATCACAATAATGTTATTATTTTTTTGTGCTTCATAAATGGCATTCCTATTTTCTAAGGATATCGTACCGTCATCCGAAAGCAGTGTTCCATCCAAGTCAATTGCAATTAGTTTCATTTAATTCTTCCTTTCCCGTATCGACAATTACATATAATGAAGAACCAATCCTCCCATTAAATTCAGGAAAAATTGGTTCTCACTAAATTATTATACGAATGAAGAAACCACTTTATCTTTGCTGTCAACCATTGTAATCTTTGTTTTCACTATTTCTTTGGCCGCATCTTTGGCGTTTTGTAAATAAGTTCGCGGATCAAGGCTGTCCGGATTTTCAATAAAATGCTTACGAATTGCCTCTGAATACGCATTTTTAAGTTCAGTTGAGACGTTGACTTTTGCCATACCAAGCGACACGCACCGTCGTACGACATCATCAGGTAACGCTGAGCCTCCATGAAGGACAAGTGGCACATCGACTAATTTTGAGATTTCTTCAATGCGGTCAAAATCAATGTCCGGCTTTCCTTTATATATACCATGGGCTGTACCTATAGCAGGAGCTAAGGTAGGGACTTCTGTCATTTCAACAAACTTCTTACATTCCTCAGGTACCGCTTTTTGGGCATCACTTTCATCTACAGCAATGTCATCTTCAACACCACTTACTTTTCCTAACTCCGCCTCTATATTAACGCCAAGGGATTTAGCAAGTTCCACCACATTTTTTGTACGAGCTACATTTTCTTCAAATGGGTGCATGGACGCATCAATCATTACTGATGTATAACCAGCCCGAACAGCCTGTTTGATGACTTCATATTCAGTACAGTGGTCAAGATGAAGTCCTGTTGGAATATTGTAATAGTCTGAAGCAGTAGCTGCTACTTTCGCTATATTTTGCGCTCCCAACTGTTTCACTGTTCCAACGGTGGTTTGCAATATTACCGGTGAGTGCATCTCTGCTGCCGCTTCGAGTACCCAAAAAATACTATCAAAGGAATGAACATTAAATGCAACTATCCCATGTTTATCTGCTTTAGCCTTTTGCAGCATTGGTGTTGTTGAAAAAAGCGGCATAATTAATGATCCTCCCCGGATGGAATGGCTTCACCAATTAGCTCGGCAAGCTCCTCACCTGTTGTTGCATCAAGAAAAGCCTGCCGTTTATCTTCATCCATTAATGCACGTGATAATGCAGATAATGCTTGAAGATGGGTTGATCCTGCTTCTTCATTTGGAATAAGCAGGGAAAGAAAGAAGAAGGATGGCTTGTCATCAAAAGACTGCCATTCAATTCCATTCTTAGTACGAACAATCACAACTGCAGGCTTAATAACAGCATCAGACTGGGTATGTGGAATTGCAAAACCTTCCTGAAATCCTGTGGTGCTTTCTTCTTCGCGCGCTTTCAATCCTTTAACAACGTCGTTTACCGATGAAGCAATTCCATTTTCAACGGCTATACTTGCAATGGTTTGGAACACTTCTTCTTGTGAGGAATCGTTTGTATTCAATTTTATATATTCTGGTTGTATTATTCTCGACATTCTGAACCACTCCTTAGTTTGCTTTTTGTGCGAGATTTTTGCGGTACATTCCATAAATAAATGCTCCTACCAAGGAACCAATTAAAATTGCTAGCACCCATAGTAATGCACCTGTAACCACCGGCAATACTAGAAATCCACCGTGTGGGGCAGGAACCTGTACATCGAATAAATATGTCAGCACTGCAGAAATTGACGAACTGAACATGATAATGGGAATTACTACTAATGGGTTCTTGGCAGCAAAAGGTATAGCTCCCTCGGTAATATGCGTTGATCCAAGTGCAAAGTTAACCAGTCCGGCACTCCGTTCTTCTTCTGTAAAATACTTACGGAAGAATACTGTTCCAAAGGCAATAAGCAATGGAGGCGTAATACATGCTGCAGACACACCAGCCATAAAGTAAAAGTTTCCTTCGCTGAGAAGTGCGGTTCCGGTTAGATAGGCCGCTTTGTTTACGGGACCACCCATGTCAAAACCTGACATTGCACCTACTATAATACCAAGAATTATTGGATTGGATGATTGCATATTAGATAAAAAGTCCATCATTGATGAATTTAATGCCTGAACAGGGACATTAAATAGTGTCATAAAGCCGCCAATCAGGAATATACCGATTACGGGATATAAGAAAATAGATTTTAAACCGTCGAGCGAACTTGGTAATCTTCTAAGCAGATACTGTAGCAAAATGATGATATAACCGGCTGCAAAACCTGCCAGTATACCTCCCAGGAATCCAGCGCCACCTTGATCGGCTAAAAGTCCTCCAACAAATCCTACTATCATTCCGGGTCTTTTTGCAATTGACTCGGCAATAAATGCAGCCAGAATAGGGACCATCAGACTAAATGCTAGACCACCAACATTATTTAAAAAAGCCGCAAATTCGTTATAACTCTCGTGATCAGGATTTGCCGAATGAATACCGAATAAAAATGAAAGAGCTGTTAAAACCCCGCCGCCTACAACAACAGGCAACATATGGGATACACCATTCATTAGGTTATTATATATACTGCGCAAACCATTTCCTTTGTTATCCTTTTGAGAGGATTCAGTGTTCGAAGTCGCTTTTTCCTTTGATGCCTCATAGCCTCTCACTTGATGAATTGAAGCCTCTTCATTTATGATTTGCTTGATTAGCTCTTCAGATGCTTTGATTCCACGTGATACGGAAACATTAACTAATGGTTTGCCATGGAAACGATCTGAATTAACATCTTTGTCAGCAGCAATGATTACCCCATCTGCTTCACGAATTTCTTCCGCAGACAGTTCGTTTTCCACACCCACTTGACCATGTGTTTCTACTTTAATATCAACATCCATTTTTTCTGCAGCTTTTGTTAGGGCTTCAGCCGCCATGAAAGTATGTGCAATACCTGTTGGGCACCCTGTTGCTGCAACAATTTTTTTACGCGTCATTTTATCTCCTCCTTAATTTGATATACTTTTATTTCTTTTTGTAGAGTGGCTATATCTTTTAAATCACTTAAACCTCTGGAAAATGCTGTGGAAGCTCCAACAGCTGAAGCGTAGCTAAGTGCATTTTCAATAGTTTCATTTTGTGATCTTTTTGCCATAAAGGCTGACAGCATAGCATCACCTGAGCAGGCAGTATTCACCACGGTACCTTGAGGGGCAGTGGTTTTTAACAAATGCTCTTCTGAAAAATAAATTGATCCTTCATCTCCCCTGGAAACAATTACTTGTTGAGCCCCCTTGTTTAACAAATCTTTACCATATTTGATAATCTTTTGTTCACTCAGAGAATCAGCTTCGTTATACAAATCAGCTAACTCTTCTTCGTTCGGTTTTAATAAATAGGGTTCATGCTTGAGTGTATCCAGTAATGAGTTTGCACTGGTATCAAGTACAAATTTTACATCATTTTCTTGGCATATCCTGGAGATATCAACAATTATAGATTCTGGTACACCTCGCGGGAGACTGCCTGAAACAATGAGGGTACTACCACTTGGAATCGCTTTAATTTTACTCAAAATCTCTTCCTGCTCTGGTAAATTAATATACGGCCCTTGATTTACGATTTTGTATTCTGATTCGGCATTTAAAAAAACATTGATGCGTGTAGTGCCATCACAATAAACAAAATCTGATTGTATGTTGATTTCACTTAGAGAATCCTTTATATATTTTCCGGTGAAACCAGCAATAAATCCTAAAGCAGTACTATCAATCCCAAACTTTTTAAGCATTATGGAAACATTAATCCCTTTACCATTTGCCTGATAGTCCTCATCGTTTGTGCGATTGACGGTATTTGCTTTTAATTCATCAACTTCCACATACATGTCTATCGCAGGGTTCATGGTGCATGTATATATCAATTTTTCACCTTCTATCTTGATTGTTAATTTTATTGTCGCATAATTTTACATGTAAATGTTTTCAAAAGATGTAAATGGAAATGTAAAAAGTGCCGCGATCATTTATTCGCAGCACTATTAGTTCATCGTCCGTATAACATATGCATCCATTAAAATCCGAGCGATAACATTGAGTGATAACCTGGAACGGACTTCGTATTCCGGAAATAGTGAATGATCACTTTTATACCCCAGGAAAGTCATATCTGACAACTTGCTTAAGTTAGAGTTGACATTGGCTGTTATCGTGATTGTTGAAACTTGTTTTAAATTAAGGTTTTGACATGCTTCAACGAGTTCATCTGTTTCCCCTGATAACGATATAAAAATAGCAAGTTCGTTTTTCTCAATTTTACTGGATTTAATTCGTATTATATTTGGGTCATCATGAGTTTCGCAGGTTTTACCCATTACCTGAAATTTTACTGTCATTTCTTTGGCAATCATTTCGGAAAAACCTCTGGCAAAAATATAAATTTTATCTGCATCATATATTTTTTGAACAGCATCTTCTATTTGACCAATACTTTGCAGTTGAATTGTTCTTTTGACTTCTTCCTCATTTTTTTGAATGGCCTGTTTAATATTCTCATTGATATCTCCTAATAAGTCGTCATAGTCAATCATTTTCTTGTCTTGTTTAAGTCTATATTTAAAAGAAGTATAGCCATCATAACCCAGTTTCTTCATGAGTCGTACAATTGTGGCTGTTGAAACTGTAGCATTTTCACTTAAAGTAACAATTGACATGTTGGCTATATCATTTATATTTTCGTGTATATACTCAAGCAAATAACGCTCCGATTCACTTAGAGAATTATATGTTGAAGAAGAAATACTAAACAAAGAATTATCCATACATATGCCCTCGCTCTTATGTTTTATAACGTTAGTTTACTATATTAGTTAAGTTACTGTCATTATTTCTAAGCTATAAGTGGTTCTCTTGCAAAATCATCATCTTACTACCCGCAAAGTTCCCATCTGGAAGTTATAATAAAACCGTTCATAATAAGTTTTCATTAGCGTAGTTTTACTTGACTTTTTTATTGAAAAAGGGTAAAAATATTTACAAATACAATTAAAGGGATGTGGTTGAATGAATCATTATGATATTGATTATCAAGGAAATATCGCAAAGGGTTTTGTTGAAATTATTTCTAACGGACTTGAATCGTTTTCCGATTACAAACAAACTGTCGCAGAAAACCCCACAACAAATCATTTAGGGCATAAAAGAATGGATGAAATCAATAAGTACGTGAGAAGCTATCTGGCAGAACTAGAGGAAGAAGGATTCTTGCATCGCGTCATCACGGCCGGACGTTCGCCATATGAGGTATTAATGATTTTTGATACTAAAAAGAAAAATTTAATTCTTTTAAAAAGAGTCGGATCAATCGACAGCATACCGAGAAATATGTTTAAATCACCAGGCGATGACATTTCTGAATACATACAAGAGTATGCTAAAGTAAACAGTCGGTTATCATCCCAATTGGAATTTGAATTCGATGAAGAAAACGAGATCAACACTTTCAACCACATCCAACTCGAACAGGAATTTGAATATAACACATTGGTATTCATAACATTTGTTACCGATAAAGAGGAGAATCTTACCGATATTGCGATTGGCGTTCCCGCATATGATATGAATAGTTGGATAGCCCAAAATAAATGGAGCAAATTTATAGAGCCTGGCTTTGAAGAACCTCATACAGATCCAAACGTTGCAAGCGATGATACATCTAAATCCGGGGATCAAAAGTATAAAGATATCCTGAAGCGGAAAAACCAGGAAAAAGAAGAAGGGCGCTAAAATTTTTGAAGCATCCAAAACGAAAAGGAGCATTACCATGGAAGTGAATCAATTCAACCCTAGTAAATTAAAACAAGCGAGAATTTTCCGTGGTCTCACAATATCTGAATTGGCACATTCGACCAACATAACAAAACAAGCCATTTCCCAATATGAACAAGGCAAAATCACACCACGAATCGAAACGATGTTTAAACTAGTCAATAAACTCAATTTCCCCCGTGAATTTTTTTATTCATATGATACAGATACTGGATTTAACAGTTATACCTTCTTCAGATCAAAAGTCAATGTCAGTAAAAAACGATTGAATGCTCAAGAACAAGTCGTCGATTTTTTGTTTAACGGACAACAATTTTTGGAGCATTATATTGAATTTCCAAAGCTAAATATACCCGATGTTCTTATTAAAGACTCCTGGGAAAAAGATGACATAGAAGACTTGGCGCAGAACGTCAGAAACATATGGGGAATTGGAGACGAACCCATCCACAATCTTATTTTTGAATTAGAAAGAAACGGCGTATTCTTGTCAAGCATATTAACAGACACACATGGTGTAGATGCCTACAGTCAAAAGAAAGTTATAAATGGGCAGGATTATTGTTTTATGCTCTTAGGTAAAGATAAAAAATCCGCTGTTCGAAGGCAATTCGATGCAGCACACGAACTGGGTCATTTATTAATGCACAGTTGGATTGAGAAAGGAACAGAGCTGGAACCTGACGAAAAAAGACGGATGGAGAAAGAAGCAGATTATTTCGCTTCCGCACTATTACTACCAAGAGAAGCATTTATATCCACCATCTATAAACCGAAGCTGGAGGAATACATTCATTTAAAAAAATATTGGATGGTTTCCATCAATGCCATGATTGTACGCAGCTATCACCTGAATTTAATTAACTACACCCAGTATCAATATTTACAGAAGCAACTTTCGCGGAAAAAGATGCGAAAGTTTGAACCTTATGATGATGTATTACAGCTTTCCAACCCAGGAATGTTGAAACAAGCTGTGGCTGAATTATTGGCTGATGGCACGATTACTCCTATGCAAATGGCTAAAGAATTAAAAATGTTTCCAAGCCTAATCGAGGAAGTATTAAACCTTGATTCAGGTACACTAAATGTAAACACTGATAACAAGAATACGTTAGAGCTGAAAAGGAAAATTTGAACCAGATTGTACCATTTAAAGTAGTTGTCGCATTATCCATTCGTATTTAGCTTCATAAATCAGTGATGTAATCATAAACAGAGAGACTAACCCGGAAATTTACCTTCCGAGTCAGTCTCTCTGTAAATGTAGGAACTCATAAATGGTAATTATTTTTTTTAATACCATTTCTCAATCAAGTATTCAGCACCGGATTTCAGCGTCTGATACCCCGCATCTGATATCAATCCTTCTTCCAGCAGATGATCAAGCAGACGTATAAAACCTTCCGTATGCTTGATAACTTTTTCCGCCTGATTTTTTTCTTCATACTGGCTGACCGCAGTCAAATGCATTGATAAAGAACGGGCGGACTTGGCATTTGTTATTTCGCCATTTTCCTCAAAGTCCTCCACCAATGCTTTCATGTTGGCTGCACTGGAAGTCGAATGAATCGACATGGCTTCTTCAAGAAACGGCTGCATCACACCCGGGGCCATGACTTTATCATTCGGTATTGTGTATTCTCCCTTAGGAATCGTCAAGGTGACTTCATCGTTTTCAACATTGACTTTTGCGCCGATAATCGCATTGTCCTCCAGCCAATTGCTGACGTGGAGACTAAGCACATAGCCGTCGTCCGGGATCGGGGAGTTGTTGCCGCCCATTTTGACGACAGTATCGTCTACAACCGTGATTTCATATCCGTAAATATTTGTGCCGGTTGTCTCGCCGTATTCAGGTGTATACATGATGAGTTCTGATGCGCCGCGGAAACGATTCACGCCGTCAAGGGCTTTTGTTGCCACCTGAGGTTCATCAAGATCCAGTTCAATTGTGTCATTGGCAAGAATCTCATCCAGATCTGCCCGGTGCTGATCAGCCGCTTCCTGGTCATTATTTTGCAAAGCCATCATCATTTTCACCGTTTCCTGCCCGGCTTTTCCATGAATCTCAAGCTTCTTGAGCCATGCAGATGTTTCGTCAAGAAAATTTTCATTATCCAGGTTTTCCTGTAATTGGGCTGGCGTCGCTTCCATCGTCTGGAATTCGTCCAGCAATTGATTCGCAGCTTGCTCGGCATCACCTGCTTCGTAAGCCTCCCAGAATGCATCAATCAAAGGTGCAAGTGTCGGTGCGCCTTTATCATCATTTAAATCGGAAGCATAGCTGTTTTCCGCGAACGTCTTTAGGGCTCCTGCCGCGTCGCCGCCAAACGCCTTGAGACTGCGCTCCCATGATGCTTCAGGATTGTAATCGGCTGGATTCCACGTATAGTCCGCTACCGTATACAGCGCTATTTTTGATGCTTCCGCCTGAATCATCGGATTGGCCGTAATGCCCAGCACGCCGTGGTCGGTCAAATCACTGTCCCGATTCTCGAGTGGTCCCAGGAACAGCCGAATCGTTTCAAAATCATTCACCGGATAATTATCCCAAAGCAATAAATCATGATCGAACATGTCAGCTGCTTCTTGTGCTTGTTCATCGGTGATCTCAGGTGATACGACAGCCGGTCCCGTCCAATCAACAATCACGTTTGGATCAACTAACTCACCGAATTGCTGTTTATAAACCGTATCGCTAAGCCCCGAATACTCGGTCGGCACCGTAATCAGCCGTTCGGTACCGTCATGCGTTTCAATGAATTCTTCCTGGAAGCGATTCAGCAAATGCGCCTGGGCTGCAGCAGTCGGACTTGGCTCGTCCCCAAACCGTTCCTGATCCTGTTCACAGCGCAGACTGCCGGAAATATCGTCAAAAAAGATCGCATACGAGCGGACGCCAATGTCATACATGGATTGCATCTTGTCCATTAATAACCCAAAATCCTCATCCCCTGAATAGCAAACGCTTGAACCCGGGGAAAGCGCAAAGACGAACTGCACATGATTTTGTTCACTTTTCTCGACAAGTTCCGCCAGCTGATTAAACCGATCTTCCGGGTATGGTTCGCGCCATTTGCTAAGATGGTACGGATCATCCTTTGGCGCATAAACGTACGTATTCATTTTGTTTTGACCATAGAATTCGATCTGACTCAGCCGGTCTTCATGGGACCATGGCTGACCGTAGAATCCTTCAATCGTTCCGCGGAGAGGCATTTCCGGCCAATCCCGAATAGTAACTGACGGCATCCAGTCACGTCCCTGCCGCTCCTGAATGACCTGTTCAAATGTCTTGGCAGCGTAAAACATTCCAGCCTTATCTTTTCCGGCAAGAACAATTTGCTTCTCACCATTATCGCTTGTTGCCAGCACGTATCCCTCATCCGTTAGTGCTTCAGGTCCATCAACACCCAATTCGTTTAAAACATCTACAGCATCTGGATTATCTGAAATGCTGCCGAGCCAGATGGTCACGGGTGTATTCGGTGCCGTCTCACCGGCGGTACTGCGGACAATTCGCTCAACATCCGCTTCCCCCAATGTTTGTTCGACTTCACGAACAGCTGCTTCATCCGTGTTTTCACCGGTCACCAGACCAACGACGGGCGTAATTGGAAAGCCTTTACCGTTCACTTCCAGCTGCTGTGGTGTTGGCGAAACCGTGATTTCATCATTATCCGGCACCTTTGCTTGAGCCACCGGGCTGTTTGCCGCAGACATCAGGAGTACTGTGCCAAAAAGGAGCAGCAACAGCTTTTTGCCCATAAATTTTGTACGAGACATAAATACCACCTTCCTATTTTTATTGACGGATTGTGTCTATTTATCGCTCGTGATGTTCTACTGATCCCCTTGCACCATGTTCCGTCATATCGCAAGGGAACGACTTGTTTATTCAATCGCAGAAATACATTGGTAACTCTTAGACTATCAAGTTGAGATGTTGGCGTCCATACAACTTTGGATCGGTTGTTTAAAATTTTCAATATTTTTAGTATCAATTGCCTAGTTCTTTTTTCGTTTTTTATCGAAAAATGAATAAAAAACACCCGGTTTTGTCGATGCAAAACCAGGTGACTTTGATATACCCTTTTGTTATATAGGGCGTTAATGGCTCCAAGCTACTGATCCAAATCGCTAACCATCACTTCATCAAAATTAAAGATATTGCTGCTGTCATAATCAAAGTTAATGACACTCATCAGCACTCTGCCAGATTGGTTTGGCAATTGTTCATCCGCGGACAAAGTATGAACCATATCCCATTCTTCAGGTTCTTCGTTATCGTCCTTCCAGAGGCGCACCATCAGCTCGTCATCCTGTTTACGCAATCGAATCCAGTGCCATTCGTCTGCTGACATATTCGCATCAATACGGTCGAAATTA